>CAJYRU010000364.1 GCA_913777295.1 uncultured Sphingomonas sp.
CTCGATCCGCGCCTCCAGCCAGTCGAACACGTCCAGCAGCGGGTAGCCATAGCCCTCCCCGCCATGCGGCCCCTGCGCGGGATCGGGCGAATGCATCAGCACCACCGGACACCCGCTCGCCGCGACCACGGCGATCGCGCGCGGGTCGTACGCCAGCGCCGCGACGTCGTTGACGATCTGCGCCCCGGCGTTCAGCGCCGCGTCCATCACCGCCGCCTTGCGCGTGTCGACCGACACCGCAACCCCGGCCGCCGCCAGCCGCTCGGCCACCGGCACGACGCGCGCGATCTCGTCGCCTTCCCACACGGTGGCGGCACCGGGCTTGGTGGACTCACCGCCCAGGTCGATCAGCGCCGCGCCTGCCGCCGCCATCGCGACGCCCGCTGCTGCCGCGCCCGCCGGATCGTCGACATACGCGCCGCCATCCGAAAAACTGTCGGGCGTGACGTTGAGTATTCCCATCACCTGCGGCTGATCGAACCGCACCACCCGCTCGCCGAGCGTCAGCGGCGGACGGACACCCGTGATCCGCCGATGCAGCAGCCGCGCCCGCTCGGCCCGGTCCGCCGACAGCGTTTCAACCCAATCATGGAACCGCTCGACCGGCACCGTGATCCGCAAACCCGCCCGCTTGCGCACCTCATAGGCCGCGAACCACAGCATCCCCCCCGCCAGCCGCGCGACACTGCCATCGGGCAACCCGACCGGCGTATCGACGAAACGGACCGGCCGCAGATACATCAGGGCTGTGTCGCGAGCAGCCATTGCTGGCGCAGCGCATCGATCTGCACCAATCCCTTCACCCCTTCGGTGTGCCAGAAGGTCCAGCCATTGCACGACGGCGCATTCTGCAACGTCGACCCCAGCTTGTGGATCGACCCCGCCGCCCCGCAGTCGGACAGCAGCGACCCGTCGGCCAGCACCGTCGCGCTGAAGCGTCGCTTGCTGTCCGTCACCACCGACCCCGGCGGCAGCAGCCCGTTCTCGACCAGCACGCCGAATGCGACGCGCGGCGGCTTGGTCGGTGCGCGCATCGCGCGGATCGCCGATTCATCCAGCGGCAGCGCCGCCTCGACCCGGGCGGTCGCCGCCTCGACATAGGTTGCGTCGCGCTCGATCCCGATGAAATGCCGCCCCAGCCGCTTGGCGACCGCGCCGGTCGTGCCGGTGCCGAAGAACGGGTCGAGGACCACGTCGCCCGGCTTGGTCGACGCCAGCAGCACGCGGTACAGCAACGCCTCCGGCTTCTGGGTCGGGTGGACCTTCGTCCCGTCCTTGCGCAGCCGCTCCTGCCCGCCGCAGATCGGGAATTCCCAGTCCGACCGCATCTGCAATTCGTCGTTCAACGTCTTCATCTGGCGATAGTTGAAGGTGTAGCGCGCCTTCTCGCCCATCGATGCCCAGATCATCGTCTCATGCGCATTGGTAAAGCGCGTGCCCTTGAAATTGGGCATCGGGTTCGATTTGCGCCACACGATGTCGTTCAGGATCCAGAAGCCCTGGTCCTGCACGATCGACCCGACGCGGTAGATATTGTGGTAGCTGCCGATGACCCAGATCGTGCCCGCCGGCTTCAGGATGCGGCGCGCTTCCTTCAGCCATGCCTTGGTGAAGCGGTCATAGGCGGCGAAGCTGTCGAACTTGTCCCAATCGTCATCGACCGCATCGACCTGGCTGCCGTCGGGCCGCAACAGGTCGCCGCCCAGCTGCAGGGTATAGGGCGGATCGGCGAAGATGCAGTCGATCGACTTGGCCGGCAGCGACCGCATCGCTTCGATGCAGTCGTCCATCAGGATCCGGTCGAGCGGCAGCGCGACCGTCCTGGTCGTCGGAGCCTTCTTTCGCCGGGTTTTCACTGCCACCATCGTCGTCATTCCCCTTGCATTGCCGCCATCTCGCGGAATCCACGAGTCGCGGTCAAGCGGAAATGCTTGACTCTGTTGAGAGGCCAGATTCGTTGCGACGACGAATCGAGTCGCCGCATCGTAGATATGGAGTCAGCCGGGATGGCGAGGCTCCATATCTGGTAGCCAACGGTTCGTCGCAGAAATTTCCGGCCGAGCCGGACAGACCGTCTTGCTGGTGCAGTATTCCCTCGTAAAACGTCGAACCGACCGGGTGGACACTACTATCCGACCTGTTCCGGGGGGATCTTCATGCCGCTGTTCGTCGCAACGATGTTTGCCGCCGCTCTGCCCGTCGTACGATTGCGCGCACCGACGGCTACGCAGCTTGCCGCGATAGCGGCGCAATTGCCCGACCGGCCGCATGGCGTGGTGCGGCTCCAGTGCCAAATCCCAGCAAACTTTCGCCTCGTCGATCGCTGTGCCGTCGTGACACCGGCCGAGACGCTGAACGATGCTGGATTCGTAACGCGGCTGACCATTCCGCCAACCGCCGGATCGATTGAGGACGTTGCCATCCGCCTGAGCGAAGGCGCGCTCGTCGACGGCGAGGCAGCGCCGATGCAGCGGATGGTCGTCGTCGATCGCACGGTCGACTTTGGCAGCGTGCCGATGACGCCCCCATCGGACCAGCCACCGCTTACCCTGCGGACTGTATCCATCACGCCCGGCCCGAATTTCGCTCAGGCGCAAGAATTCTACCCGGCGACGGCGCTGTGGCAGTCTGCGGAAGCCAGCATCACTGCGACCTGCCGGATACAGCCGGACCAGCAACTGATCTGCTTCAAGGCACGGGTAAAGAACCTGACCTTCCAGCGGCCATCTCCGAAGCGCACGGAGGACGCGTTCGTGCAAGCGACCTTCACCATTCTGTCGGGAACGACGGTCGCGGCGCCGACTAAGGACGGCACCCCAACGGCTGGGCGTGACATCGAACTGTCCTTCGGCTGGAAGCTACCCGGAGGACGATAGCGCCAGACACGCCTGCGCGACCGGCGCGAAGCTCCGCCGATGGAGCGGCGTCGGCCCCAAGATCCGCAGCCCCTCCAGATGCACCTTTGCGCCATAGCCCTTGTTCGACGCCCAGCCATAGCCGGGATAGTCCCGATCCGCCGCGATCATCATCGCGTCGCGCGTTTCCTTCGCGACGATCGACGCGGCGGCGATCGACAGGCTGATCGCGTCGCCGCCGATCACCGCGACACTCGAATGGCGCCACTTCGGGCAACGATTGCCGTCGACCAGCACCATGGCCGGCACAATGCCCAGCGCATCGACCGCGCGTTCCATCGCGAGCATCGTCGCCCACAGGATGTTCAGACGGTCGATCTCCTCGACACCGGCCACGCCTATGCCGACCGTCGCGCATTCCAGCAGTTGCGCGTGCAGGGCCGCGCGGCGTTTCGCGCTCAGCTGCTTGGAATCGTTCAGCCCGTCGGGTACATGATCGCGGTCGAGGATGACGGCGGCGGCGACCACCGGTCCGGCCAGCGGCCCGCGTCCCGCCTCGTCCACCCCCGCCACCGGCCCGGCATAGCGGGCCTCGTGACCGAAATCAGGCATCGGCGATGCGCCACGGCGGGAAGCGCCGCATCTCGCCCGCCTGGTACAGGCACACTTCGTTGCCCGCCGGATCGTACAGCCGCGCCTCGCGCCAGCCCCATGGGCGGTCGATCGGCTCCTGCGCGAACGACAGGCCCTGTCCTTTCAGATAATGGACCACGACGTTCAGGTCGCCGACCTCGAAATAGACGGCCGGGACCTTGCGCTCCTCGGTCATCTCGATCGAGAAGGTCGCGCCGCCCTCGCTCTCGAACCGCGCATAGCGGCGGCTGGACCGCACGATCGCCTTGAGGCCGAGCAGGCGATAGAAATGCTCGCTGGCCGGCACGTCGGTCGCCGGCACCGTCACCTGGTTCAGCATCGGCGACCAGCGGGACTGGTTGAGGTCGAGCCGGACACCCTGCTGCGCCATCGGCCCTGCCCCGCGCCCCAGCTCCTCGGCATCCAGCATCGCGATCCGCACGAAGCTGCGCGCCCGGCCGATCGCCTCGACCAGCGTCCATTCCTTGGCCAGCTCGCACGCAATCGCGGTCGACAGGGTACAGCCGGTGCCATGCGTCGCCATGCCGTCGATACGGGGCGACGACCATTCGATCAGCGGCGCGGCGCCACTGCCGCGCTGGTGCAGCCGGTCGATCAGCACCTCCCCCTCGCCATGGCCGCCCTTTTCGAGGACCGCACAGCCGCGCGACATAACCTCGTCGACACCCCCCAGCGCCGCCAGTTCGGGCAGGTTTGGTGTCGCGACCGTAGCCACCGCCATCAACCGTTCGAACGCCGCGACCGTCGCTTCGTCGGCCAGCCGCGCACCGCTGGTCGAGATCATCACCGGGTCGAACACCACCGGCAAACCGGGCAGGTCGCGCAGCCGGTCGGCCAGCGCGTGCGCGGTACGGGCCGATCCGATCATGCCGATCTTCACCGCATCGACACCGATGTCGCGCACCACCGCGTCGATCTGCGCCATGACCATGTCGGTCGGGATCGGGTGGACCGCATCGACGCCCAGCGTGTTCTGCGCGGTGACCGCCGTGATCGCGGTCATGGCGTGCGCGCCCAGCATCGTCGCGGTCTTGATGTCCGCCTGAATGCCGGCGCCCCCGCCGGAATCGGAACCGGCGACGATCAGGATACGGGATATGGTCATGGGGTTGGGTTAGCCGTGCGATGCGAACGCTACAAGCTCCTCCCCATATCATGGGGAGGGGGACCGTCCGCGCAGCGGATGGTGGAGGGGGGTGGCCACGCAACGCAACGGTTCCGTATGCGGCCCCCCCTCCACCAGCTACGCTGGTCCCCCTCCCCGCGAAGCGGAAAGGATTTTTACTTCCGCCGCGTCGGCCGATCCACGAGTTCACCCCGACAGTTCGGGCAAACCTCGTCCAGTTCGTCCGCGCAGTCCGCGCAAAAGGTGCATTCGTGCGAACAGATGAACGCGCCATGCGCCGCCGCCGGCAGCGGCGCGTCGCACCGTTCGCACGCGGGCTTCATCGCCAGCATCAGGCCGCCGCCTGCCGCACGGCGTCGCAGATGCGGTCGACGACCCGTTCGACATGGCCGGCATCCTCGCCCTCCGCCATCACGCGGATCACCGGCTCGGTGCCCGATGCGCGCAGCACCAGCCGCCCGCGCCCGGCCAGCTCCGCCTCGACACCGGCCACGACGTCCTTGACCCGCGGATCGTCGAGCGGCTTGCCCCCGGCGAAGCGGACATTCTTAAGCAGCTGCGGCAGGGGATCGAACCGGTGCAGCACCTCGCTTGCCGGCGCACCGGCGCGCTTGATCTCGGCCAGCACCTGCAACGCCGCGACCAGCCCGTCGCCGGTCGTCGCATAGTCGGACAGGATGATATGCCCCGACTGTTCGCCGCCGACATTGTACCCGGCGCTGCGCATCTTCTCCAGCACATGGCGGTCGCCCACGGCGGTGCGGACGAGGCCGAGGCCCTGCGCCGCCAGATGCCGCTCCAGCCCCAGGTTCGACATGACGGTGGCGACCAGGCCGCCCCCCTTCAACCGCCCGGCGCGTGCCCAGCTGGCGGCGATCGTCGCCATCAGCTGGTCGCCATCGATCACCTTGCCCGCTTCGTCGACCACGATCAGCCGGTCGGCATCACCGTCCAGCGCGATCCCGACCTGCGCGCCCGAAGCGACGACGGTTTCCGACAGCGTCTGCGGTGCGGTCGACCCGACGCGGTCGTTGATGTTCTTGCCGTTCGGGGTGACGCCGATCGCGATGACCTCCGCGCCCAACTCCCACAGCGCCGACGGGGCGACGTTGTACGCCGCGCCGTTCGCGCAATCGACGACCAGCTTCATGCCGTCGAGCCGCAGGTTTTCGGGGAAGGTCGACTTGGCGAAGTGGATATAGCGTCCGCGCGCATCCTCGATCCGGTTGGCGCGGCCGATGTCGCCGGGCGCCGACAGCTCGATCTCGCTGTCGATCAGTTCCTCGATCGCCAGTTCGTCGGCATCCGACAGCTTGTACCCGTCCGGGCCGAACAGCTTGATGCCATTGTCCTGATACGGGTTGTGGCTGGCGGAGATCATCACGCCCATGTCGGCGCGCATCGAATGGGTCAGCATCGCGACCGCCGGCGTCGGCAGCGGGCCGACGAGCACCACGTCCATGCCGACCGAGGTGAACCCCGCAACCATCGCATTTTCCAGCATATAGCCCGACAGGCGCGTATCCTTGCCGATCACCACGCGGTGGCGGTGATCGCCCCGGCGAAAGTGCGCACCCGCCGCCATGCCGATCCGCATCGCCATCTCCGCGGTCATCGGCTTGGTGTTGGTCAGGCCACGAATACCGTCGGTGCCGAAATATTTCCTTGCCATCGTCACATACGCCTTCAGGTTGAGCGTTCGGTTGGGCGGGGTATTACCGCCACTTTATCAAAAGGGCGAGCATGTCGCAGGCGACACGAATTTTGGCAGGACTGGGTGCGGGGCTGGCGCTGGGGGTGGTCCTGGCGGGACAGTCGCCTGATACGGCCGTGTCGGGCATCGCCATCGCCGAACCGATCGGTACGGCGTGGCTGAATGCGCTGCGCATGACGATCGTGCCGCTGGTCGTCGCCCTGCTGATCACCGGCATCGCCCAGACGGCGGAGGCGGCGCGCGCCGGGCGGATCGCCACCCGGTCGCTGCTGCTGTTCATCGTCATCCTGTGGACGTCGTCGGCGCTGGGCGCGCTGTTCACGCTGACGCTGCTCGACCTGTTCCCGCTCGGGCAAACCGCCGCAGAAGCGTTGCGCTCGACCTTCGGGACCGCTGCGCCGGCCGCGAAGGTGCCGCCGTTCACCGACTTCCTCGTCGCGATCGTGCCGACCAATCCGGTATCAGCGGCGGCGAACGATCAGTTCCTGCCGCTGATCCTGTTCACCCTCGTCTTCGGCTTTGCGCTGACCCGGCTGCCGCAGGACAATCGTGGCGTGCTGGTGCGGTTGTTCCAGGCGATCGCCGACACGATGCTGATCGTCATCAACTGGGTGCTGTGGCTGGGGCCTATCGGCGTGTTTGCGCTCGGCTATGTCGTAGGCGCGCGGGCGGGCACGGCGGCGTTCGGCGCGCTGATCCATTATGTGCTGGTGTTGATGAGCGTCGGGCTGGGCATCTGGTTGCTCGCCTACCCGCTGGCGCGGTTCGGCGGTCGCGTGCCGATCGGCCGCTTCCTGAAGGCAACCGCGCCGGCACAGGCGGTGGCGATCTCGACGCAAAGCTCGCTCGCCTCGCTGCCCGCGATGCTGAAGGGCGCGGGCGATGTCGGCGTGCCGGTGGCGACGTCGGGCGTGGTGCTGCCGATGGCGGTGGCGCTGTTCCGGGCTACGGGGCCGGCAATGAACCTCGGCGTCGCGCTCTATGTCGCGCATGTGTTCGGCGTGCCGCTGGGCGCCGGACAGATCGCGGCCGGCATCGCGGCTGGGGCGATCACCACGATGGGCGCGGCCAGCCTGCCGGGGCAGATCAGCTTCGTCTCCTCGATCGCGCCGATTGCGGTGGCGATGGGCGTGCCGGTCGAACCACTGGCGCTGCTGGTGGCGGTGGAGACGCTGCCCGACATCGTGCGCACGCTGGGTAATGTCACGATGAACGTCGCGGTCACCGCGACGATCGGCGAACGGGTCGGCGGGGCCGCGACCAGCGAGGCGGATGCGATTCTGGCGGAGGGCTAAAGATCCTCCCCGCTCCGCGGGGAGGGGGACCAGCGAAGCTGGTGGAGGGGGATCGCCGCGCAACGCAACGGTTCCGTATGCGGCCATCCCCCTCCACCATGCTTCGCATGGTCCCCCTCCCCATGAAATGGGGAGGATTTGAGACGGCTCCTACTTCATCAGCACCAGTTCTTCGGCCATCGTCGGATGCAGCGCGACCGTCTGGTCGAACTGGTCCTTGGTCAGCCCCGCCTTCACCGCGATCGCCGCCGCCTGCAAAATCTCCGGCGCATCCGGCCCGATCATGTGCAGCCCGACGATCCGGCCGGTCGTCTCCTCGCAGATCATCTTGTACAGCGCACGCTCGTTGCGGCCGGCCAGCACGTTCTTCATCGGACGGAAGTCGGACAGGTACACCTTGACCGACCCCAGCTTGGTCTTCGCCTCGCCCTCGGTCATGCCGACGCCGGCCATCGGCGGATGGCTGAATACCGCGCTCGGGATGCAGTCGTAATCGACCGTCACGTCCTTGCCGCCATAGGTCCGGTCGGCAAAGGCCTGCCCCTCGCGAATGGCGACCGGGGTCAGCTGCACCCGGTTGGTCACGTCGCCCACCGCAAAGATCGACGGACAGGTCGACTGCGCCTTGTCATCGACCTTCACCGCGCCCTTGTCGTCGAGCTCGACGCCGGCGCTCGCCAGCCCCAGCCCATCGGTATTGGGCACGCGGCCGGTGGCGAACATCACCATGTCGACCGTCACCGGCTCATGCCCCGACATGCTGACCGTCAGGCAGCCGTCCTCGCCCTTCTCGATCCCCTCGAACTCGGCGTGGAAGCGGAACTCGATGCCCTTGGTCATCGAAATCTGCAGCAGCCGGTCGCGGATCGACTCGTCATAGCCGCGCAGGATCACGTCGGTGCGGTTGATGAGGATGACATGCGCGCCGAACTGGTGGAACACGCCCGCAAATTCATTGGCGATATAGCCCGCGCCCGCGATCAGGATGCGCTTGGGGATCGCGTCCAGATGGAACGCCTCGTTCGAGGTGATGCCATGCTCCGCCCCCGGACACGACGGCACCGCCGGCTTCGCCCCGACCGCGATCAGGATGCGTTCGGCCGTAACCTCCCGCCCGCTCGCCAGCTTTACCGAATGCGGGCCGGTGACGGTCGCGCGTTCGTGGATGATCTCGACGCCGTGATGCTCCAGTGTGCTGGTGTACGCCCCGTTGATCCGGTCGACCTCGCTCAGCACATTGTCGCGCAGCCGGGTCCAGCTGAAGTTGCACTGCGCCGGCACGTCCCAGCCGAACGCATTGGCATCGCGCAGATCCTCGGCGAAGTGCGCCCCATACACCAGCAGCTTCTTGGGCACGCAGCCGCGAATGACGCAGGTCCCGCCAACGCGATACTCCTCCGCCACCGCCACCTTCGCGCCATGCGCCGCCGAGACGCGGGCGGCACGCGTACCGCCCGATCCCGCGCCGATGACGAACAGGTCGTAATCGTAATTGCTCATGATAGTCCTGCCCGTGCCAGAAGATCGTTGGTCGACGCATCGAACGTCTGACCACCCGCATCGGCTGCCTTCGCCATCTCTTTTCCAAGCTCGACGCCGAACTGATCGAACGGATTGATGCCCAGCAGCGCCGCGTTCACGAACACCCGCGCTTCATAAAAGGCGATCAGCGCGCCCAGCGTCCGCGGGTCGAGGTCCTGCAGCAGGATCGTCGACGACGGGCGGTCGCCGGCATAGGCCCGCGCCGGATCGGCGTTGGTCTTGCCCGCCATCAGCGCCGCACCCTGCGCAAAGGCGTTGAGCAGCAGCTGCCGGTGGTGCGCCGGGTCGAGCGTATCGCCCGCCTCGACCACCGCGACGAACTCCAGCGGCACGATCCGCGTGCCCTGGTGCAGCAGCTGGAACACCGCGTGCTGCGCATCGGTGCCGACACCGCCCCAGGTGATCGCCGCCGAATTGCGCCCCAGCGGTTCGCCCGCCGCCGTCACCGACTTGCCGTTCGATTCCATCTCCAGCTGCTGGAGATAGGAGGGCAGCAACCGCAGCCGCTCGTCATAGGCAAAGGTCGCCCGCGTCTCGCACCCCTTGACCTGCGAATAATAGAGGTCGGCAAAGGCGGCCAGCACCGGCGCGTTCTGCGCCGGTTCGGTCAGGCGGAAGTGGCGGTCCATCTCGGCCGCACCCTCCAGCAGCTCCTCATAGGCCTGGAACCCCAGCGCCAGCGCGAACGGGAACCCCAGCGTCGACCACAGCGAATAACGTCCGCCGACCGACTCGGCGAACGGCAGAATGCGCGTTTCGTCCACGCCCCATTCGACCGCCCGGTCGGGCGAGGCGGTCAGCGCGATCACGCGGCCGAACGGGTCCTCGACCCCACCCTCGCGCATCCACGCCATCGCGGACTCGGCGTTCAGCATCGTCTCGGTCGTGGTGAAGGTCTTGGACGCGACGACCAGCAGCGTGGCGGCCGGATCGAAGCGCTTCACCGCCTCCTCCATCGCCACGCCGTCGACGTTCGACACGATCGCCACGTCATATTTGTCCTCGTCACGCCCCAGCGCGTCGAAGATCAGGTCGGGGCCAAGCGCCGAGCCGCCGATGCCGACATGCAGAATGTGGCGGACGGGACCGAACGCATCCGCCTCGATCGCGTCGATCACCTGCCGCATCCGCGACTGGAAGGCGCGGGCCTGTGCCACGTCGTCCGGATTGCCCTCGCCGCGCTCGGCAGTATGGGTCGCGGCGCGGCCCTCGGTCACGTTGACGACCTGCCCGGCGAACAGCGCGTCGCGCTTGGCGGCCAGTTCCATCGTGGTGGCCAGGCCCGTGAACGCCGCGATCGCGGCATCGTCGAGATGCGTCTTGGCGAAATCGAAATGCAGCCCGCCGACATCGATGGTCAGCTTCGCCAGCCGGTCGGGATCATTTGCGAACAATTCGGTCAGCTTCGTGCTGCCAAGCCCCTCGATCGCGGACCAGTCCTGCATCGCCATATCGTCCCTCGTGCTGTCGTCGGTTAGGATGGGGTTGCCCTAGAGCGGCGACCGGGGGGAGGTCCACTCTCTTTAACGCCTTCGCCAAGAACGTCATGCCAGCGCAGGCTGGCATCTCCCTCCGCATCACGATACGCCTGCCCGATGCGCGGGGGCTGGACCTACATCATGGCGAACCGGCCGTTCGGCATGACCTATGTCGGGGTCACGTCGAATCTGGCGGCGCGTGTATGGCAACACCGCCGCGACGAAGGCTCGGCCTATTGTCGTAAGTACGGGATCAAGATTCTGGTCCTCGTCGAACCTCACGACGACGTCGAAAGCGCTATCCGGCGGGAGAAGGCGCTGAAGGCGTGGCGTACCGAATGGAAACACCGGTTGATTGCTGAGTCGAACCCGGAATGGCGGGATCTGTTCAGCGACATCTTTTGAGCCGAGAGAGACCCCAGCCTTCGCTGGGGTGACGTTTGTAACGAGATCAATAAAAATATCGTCACCCCAGCGAAGGCTGGGGTCTCTCTCGGCTCCTGCCCAACCGCCAGACTAGCCCGCCAACCCGCTTGACGCCCCGCCCCGGCGCAAGCATGGCTCGTTCCATGGCTCTCGACCCCGTTCCGGCTACCCCCGTGCCGACTCCGCCCGCGCCCGCCCCCAAGCCGAAGCGTTCGGAAGGGGCCGACCTGATGGTCTTCCTGCTGAAGCTCGCCATCGTGGTGTTCATCATCCGGTCGTTCCTGTTCTCGCCCTTTTCGATTCCGTCGGGGTCGATGCAGCCGCGGCTGATGATCGGCGACTATCTGTTCATCACCAAATGGAACTACGGCTATTCGCGCTATTCGCTGCCGTGGGGCATTCCGCTGATTCCGGGCCGGATTCTGCCGCGTACCCCTGCGCGCGGCGACGTGGTGGTGTTCAAGGCGCCGCCCGCCGCGAAGCAGGATTATATCAAGCGCGTCATCGGCATTCCGGGCGACACGGTGCAGATGCGCGGCGGTCAGCTGTTCCTGAACGGAAAGGCGATCCCGAAGCAGCGCATCGCCGACTGGATCGCGCCGGTGTCGCCCAACACCGATTGCGACTATGCCTTCCAGAAGGTCGTCGCAAACAAGCCGGTCTGCGCCTATCCGCAGTTCCGCGAGACGCTGCCGAACGGCAAGAGCTACAACGTCCTCGATCTCGGCACGACCGAGGCCGACGATACCGGCGTGTTCACCGTGCCCGCCGGCCACGCGTTCCTGATGGGCGACAATCGCGACGACAGCGCCGACAGCCGCTTCCC
>CAJYRU010000365.1 GCA_913777295.1 uncultured Sphingomonas sp.
CGGATCGGGCGACTGTCGACCCCGCTGACGGGCGAGGCGCTGGAGCGGCGTCGGCGGCTGGCGGCGTTCGACGATGCGCTGGCCGATTACGACCGCAGCTTTCCCGGCGCGGGCGATCCGCCGCCGCAAGCGCCGGTCGCAGCGACGAAGCGGCGCCCCTTACGCTGGTGGCTGCGCTGGATCATGCGGGGGATCGGGGTGTTCATCCTGCTGCTGATCCTCGCCATCGGCTGGCTGGCGTTCACCGCGCCGCTGTCCAAATCGCTCGAACCGCCCGCGCCGCCGTCGATCACGCTGCTGTCGGCGGAAGGGACGCCGATCGCCGAGCGGGGGGCCAATATCGGCAAGCCGGTGGACGCGACCAAGCTGCCCGCCCATGTCACGGAAGCGTTCATCGCGATCGAGGACCGCCGGTTCCGCACGCACTGGGGCATCGACCCGCGCGGGATCGCGCGCGCGATGTGGACCAATACCGCGGCGGGGGGAGTCCGACAGGGCGCCAGTACGATCACGCAACAGTTGGCGAAGAACGCGTTCCTCGATTCGGACCGGACCGCAGCGCGCAAGATCCGCGAAGTGCTGATCGCGTTCTGGCTGGAGGCTTGGCTGACCAAGGACGAGATCATGTCCCGGTATCTGTCCAACGCCTATTTCGGCGACAACGCCTATGGCCTCGACGCCGCCGCCCGCCATTATTTCAGCCGCGCGCCCAAGGACCTGACCGTCGGACAGGCGGCGATGCTGGCCGGGCTGGTCAAGGCACCGTCGCGCCTTGCCCCCACCGGCAATCTGAAGGGCGCGCGGGCAAGGCAAGCGGTGGTCGTCGGTGCGATGGAGGCCGCCGGCTATCTGACCCCGGCCGAAGCCGACCGGGTCAAGCCCGCCGTGCTGCGCGTCACCGACAACAGCACCCTGCCGTCCGGCACCTATTTCGCCGACTGGGTCCTGCCGCAAGCGCGCGACCGCGAGGGCGGCGTGGGTGCGGATCGCAAGGTCACGACGACCCTCGAAATCCGGATGCAGCGTGCCGCCGAACGCGCGGTGCGCAATGCCGGATTGAAGCAGACCCAGGTCGCCATCGTCGCCATGCGCCCCGATGGCCGGGTCATCGCGATGGTCGGCGGCAAAAATTATGCGGCCAGCCCGTTCAACCGCGCGGTACAGGCGCGGCGGCAACCCGGATCGACCTTCAAGCTGTTCGTCTATCTCGCCGCGCTGCGTTCGGGTCTGAGCCCGCAGAGCCAGGTCCTCGACGAACCGGTCACCATCGGCGACTGGAGCCCCAAGAACAGCGACGGCCGCTATCTCGGCACGATCACACTGGAACGCGCGTTCCAGCGGTCGAGCAACGTGGCCGCCGCCCGCCTCATCAAGGAAGTCGGGGTCAAGAACGTCATCCGCGCCGCCCGCGACCTTGGCATCACGACGCCGATCGCCAACGAAGCGTCGATCGCGCTTGGCACCTCGACCACCTCGCTACTGGAACTGACCAGCGCCTATGCCGCGATCGCGGCGGGTGAGGCGCCGGTGATTCCACGCGGACTTGCGCAGCAGGACGAACCGAGCTGGCTCGACCGGCTGCGCTCGACCCGGCGGACCCTGTCGCGCGACGAGCTGGAGGGGATGCGCACGCTGCTCGCCGCGTCGATCCGGCAGGGTACCGGCGTCGCCGCCAACCTGCCGGTCGAAGCATTTGGCAAGACCGGAACGACGCAGGACAATCGCGATGCGCTGTTCGTCGGCTATGCCGGCGGGATCGTCGCGGGCGTGTGGCTGGGCAATGACGATAACAGCACCAATCCGGGGCTGGCCGGCGGCGGCCTGCCCGCGCGCATCTGGCGCGACTTCATGCGGCAGGCGCTGAACCTGCGCGATCCGGTGCCGGTGGCCGCGCCCGAGCCCGAACCGATCGACAATGCCATCGACGCGGTACAGGATGCGCTGGGCATTCCCGACGAAGGGCCGATGACGGTCGAGGGGCCGGGTTTCGATGTCTCGCTCGACCGCGACGGGCAGGTCCGCTTCGGCCCCAACGACCGCCGCCGCCGCGAGGAGGAGCCGGTCCCGCAGGACGAGCGCCGCCCGCCGGAAGAGGACCAGCAGTAGCATCTCGTCATTTCCGCGCAGGCGGTAACGACCAAGCTAGTCGGGCAGACGGCCGCCCCCGGTTGACCGCTCCTCCCGATCCGCCCAAGGCATTGCCATGCGTTTCTTTTCCGACAATGCCGCCCCCGCCTGCCCCGCTGTCCTGAACGCGATCGTCGCGGCGAACGGGCAGGACACCGCCTATGACGGCGATGCGCTCAGCCGGCGGCTCGACGCGCGGTTCGGCGAGCTGTTCGGGTGCGAGGTCGCGGTGCTGTGGGTGCCGAGCGGGACGGCCGCCAACTGCCTCGCGCTCGCCGCGATGTGCCCGCCCCATGGCGGCATCGTCTGTCACCGGGAGGCGCATATCCAGAATGACGAGGGCGGCGCGCCGGAATTCTACACCCACGGCGCCAAGCTGATGCTGCTCGACGGCGACGGCGCCAAGCTCGACCCGGAAACGATCGCGGGGTTCTTGTCGACGATCCGCGACGACGTGCATCAGGTGCAGCCGCACGCCATCTCGATCACCCAGGCGACCGAGGCCGGACGAGTCTATACGCCCGATCAGGTCGCGGCGATCGGGGCGCTGGCCCGGGCGCGCGGGCTGGGGTTGCACATGGACGGGGCGCGCTTTGCGAATGCCGTGGCGCATCTGGGTTGCACGCCCGCCGAGGTGACGTGGCAGGCGGGGGTCGATGCGCTGTCGTTCGGATTCATCAAGAATGGCGGCATGTCGGCGGAAGCGTTGATATTCTTCCGGCCGGCGTTGGCGAAGGTGGCGCGCTATCGGCGCAAGCGTGCCGGACTGCTGGCGTCCAAGGGGCGGTTCCTGGCGGCGCAGTTGCTGGGGATGCTGGACGGGGATGTGTGGCTCGCCAATGCGCGCGCGGCCAACCAGGGCGCGTCGATGTTGGCACGGGCGGCGGGGGAGCGGCTGGTCCATGCGGTCGAGGCGAACGAGGTGTTCCTGCGCCTGACCGCCGACGAGGCCGCCGACCTGCGCGCGCAAGGCTTTGATTTCTATGACTGGGGCATGGGCCAGGCGCGGCTGGTGGTCGCGTGGGACCAGGACGAGGCGACCGTCGCCCCGCTCGCGCAGGCGATCGCGAACTTATGAGCGACACCCCGCGTTCGGCGACCCCGGCGGTCCTGATCCCCTTTGCCATCGTCACGCTGATCTGGGGATCGACCTGGATCGTGATCCGCGACCAGCTGGGCGTGGTGCCCGCGTCATGGTCGGTGACCTATCGCTTCCTGATCGCGGGGGGGACGATGCTCGCCTGGGGCTGGTGGCGGGGCGACCGGATCGCGCTCGACCGGCGCGGGCTGGTGTTCGCGGTCGGGCTGGGGCTGGCGCAATTCTGCCTGAACTTCAATTTCGTCTATCGTGCGGAGGAATATGTAACCTCCGGGCTGGTGGCGCTGATGTATGCGCTGCTGGTCGTGCCCAATGCGGTCCTCGCACGGATTTTCCTCGGGCAGCGGATGGGGCAGCAGCTGCTGGTCGGATCGGCGATCGCGCTGGCGGGGATCGCGCTGCTGTTCCTGCACGAGGCGCGCGAGCATCCCGAAAATGGCGGCGCGGTGCTGCTGGGCCTCGCCATCGCACTGGCCGGGGTGTTCGCGGCGTCGACCGCCAATGTGATGCAGGCGACCCCGACCGCCAAGGCCTATCCGATGGTACCGCTGCTCGGCATCGCGATGCTGATCGGCGCAGCGATCGATGCGAGCTACGCCGCCGCGACGGTCGGGCCGCCGGTGTTCGACTGGCGCTGGGCCTATGTCGGCGGGCTGCTGTACCTCGGCATCGTCGCCTCGGCGGTGGCGTTCACCCTGTATTACGGGCTGATCCGCGTGATCGGCCCGGCCAAGGCCGCGTATAACGGCGTGATCGTGCCGGTGATCGCGATGCTGCTGTCGACGGTGTTCGAAGGCTATCGCTGGTCGCCGCTGGCAGGCGCGGGCGCGGCGCTGGCGCTGGTCGGGCTGGTCGTGGCGCTCAAGGCGCGCAGGCCGAACCGGTAATCGGGGTAGGCCGGGCGCCAGCCCAGCACCCGCTTTGCCCGGCCGTTCGCCACGCGGCGGTTTTCGCCGTAAAAGGCGCGCGCCATCGGGCTGAGCGTGTCCAGCGGCACGAAGGGCGGCGGCGGGAGGCCCAGCAGCCGCGCGGCATAGGCGACGACATCGTTCTGCGGCGCGGGGCAATCGTCGGACAGGTTGTAGGCGCCCGCCGGTGCCGACAGGCCGCGCGCTACGCCGTCCGCGATGTCGGCGACATGGACGCGGCTGAACACCTGTCCGGGGCTGTCCACCCGGTGCGCCTCCCCTGCCGCCACCCGTTCGAGCGGCGAGCGACCGGGGCCGTAGATGCCGGGCAGGCGGAACACCCGTGCGCCCAGCGCCAGCCATGCTGCGTCCGCTTCGTTGCGGTTCACCCGGCGGCCGGCGATCGGCGCGCTTTCATCGACCCAGCCGCCGTCCGCATCGCCATAGACACCGGTCGAGGAGAGATAGGCGAGGGTGCGTCCGTCCAGCAGGTCGCGATAATCGCGCAGCACCGGGTCGCCGTCCTTGTCGGGCGGCACGCTGGAGAGGATCGCGGTCGCCTGTCGCGCTTCGAATTGTACCCGGTCGCGGTCGGCAAAGGCGATGGTGCCGTCGCGGCCGTCACGGGTGGTGCCGACCACGCGCCAGCCATGGGGGACAAGCCGCGCGGCAATGGCGCGCGAGGCATAGCCCATGCCGAAGATCAGGAGGCGCATCGGCTTATTCCTGCCCCGGCCGTACCCCCGCGCAGGCGGGAGTCCAGGGCCAAACAATATGTCGTGGCGTTCGTGACCCTGGACCCCCGCCTGCGCGGGGGTACGGCAGATCTGGGCTGACGCTCACTTCGCGCCATAACCGTTGTAGAGCAGCCCGAAATAATCGCCCTTGTTCCACCGGGGCCGCGCGTCCGCATTGGCGAGGTCGAGCGCGATGTCGTGGTTGATCGCGACGAACACCCGTCCCGCCGTCCAGTCGAACACCTGGCGCATGTCGTCGCCCGGCTGGTGATAGCGATGTTCGAGGAAGTCGGCGACCGCCGCCTTGCCCGGCCCCTTCCACCCGGTGTCGAGCGACACCGCCGGAATCCCCGCCTTGACGAAGCTGTAATGGTCGGAGCGGACGAAGATCGCCTCTTCCGGTTCGGGATCGGGGCTGAGCGCGATGCCGCGCTTGCCCGCCGCCCGTGCCACGGCCTGCGCGACGGTCGAATGGTCCGCGCCGATCGCGACCATATCCTCAAACCGGTAGGACAGGATCGGCATGTCGAGATTGACGTCGGCGACGATCGTCCCCGGCACGGTCGGATGGGTCGCGAAATATTCGCTGCCGATCAGCCCCTTCTCCTCCGCCGTCACGCTGACGAAGACCAGGCTGCGGCGGGGTTTACGCGGGTCGGCGGCGAACTGTTTCGCCACCTCGATCATCGCCGCCGTACCGACGCCATTGTCCATCGCACCGTTGTTGATGACGTCGGCGCCCTTGGGCAGCGTCGGGTCGGTCGAGATGCCGATATGGTCGAGATGCGCCGACAGCGCGACGACTTCGCCCTTCAGCGCAGGGTCGCTGCCGGGCAGGAGGCCGACGACGTTGCTGCTGGTGAAGCGGGTGACCTTCGAACGCTGCCGGGTCGACACCCGCACCCCGGTGGCGCCATGCGGCAGCGCCTGTCCGGCGGCGTCCGCCTTCACCACCGCTGCCCAGTCGAGCGTCGAGCCGGTGAACAGCTTGGCGGCACCGCTCGCGCTCAGCGAGGCGATCGACGGTGCGCCGCTGCCCGGCACCTGCGGCCGCCCGTCCTTGCCGACCCAGGTCATGCGCGGGCTGCGATAGACCGACATCAGGTAGCTGAAGGGGTAGCGGTGCGTCTGTTCGGTATTCTCGATCTGGATCACGCCGATCGCGCCATGCGCCGCCGCCGTCGCCCGCTTGGTATCGCCGCTGCCCAGATGCGCGCGGATCTCGCTCGGCAGGCTGGCGGGCGCGCCATAGAGATAGGCGACGATCTTGCCGCGCACATCGAGGCCGGCATAATCGTCGATACCGTTCGCCGCATCGACCACGCCGCGCCCGACGAAGACGATCTCACCCGAGCGCCGCAGATCGGGTTCGAGGAAGCTGGTCGAGGTCAGGTAATCGCTGCCGAAGATGAGCTTCGGCCGTCCGACGGCAGTGAGGCTGCCCTTCCCCGCCGGCACCGCAGAGGCGAGCGGAACGCGTTGCAGATAGGTGCCGTCGTCACCCGCCGGTTGCAGGCCTGCCGCGCGCATCTGATCGGCGACATAGGCCGCCGCGCGGTCATATTCGGGCGTGCCGGGGGCGCGGCCCTTCATGTCGTCGGAGGCGAGGAACGCGACATGCGCGCGCATCGCCGCTTCGTCCGGGGTCAGCGGGGCGGTCTGGGCGAACGCCCCGGTGGAGGCGAGGAGCAGCAGCGGGATCAGGGCACGCATCGACAATTCCTTATGCGTCGCGCGAAAGATCGTCATGCCAGCGCAGGCTGGCATCTCCCCGTGGCGAAGCGCGACACTCGCCACAGGGAGGCCCCAGCCTGCGCTGGGGCGACGTCATGGGGCAGCGGCGCTTACTTCGCGCCGTAGCCGTTATAGAGCGTGCCGAAGAAATCGCCCTTGTTCCATGCCGGACGCTGGGGCGCGTCGGCGATGTCGCGGGCGATCTGATAGTTCACGTTGATGAAGCGTTCGCCCGATTCCCAGTCGATCGGCGGCCCCTGCACCACTTCGTCCGAGGGCTGGTGGTAATTGTTGGCGAAGAACGCATCGACCGCCGCCTTGCCCGGCCCCGACGTGCCCGGCCACAGGAAGACCGACGGCACGCCCTGCTGCACGAAGCGATAATGGTCGGAGCGCACGAACAGCGCCATGTCGGGCATCGGATCGGGCGAGAAGCTGACCCCCGCCGTCGCCGCCGCGCGCTTGACGATGTCGCCCAGCGTCGAACGCACCGCGCCGAACGCGATGACGTCGGTGAACTTGTAGGTGATGATCGGCATGTCGAGATTGACGTCGGCGACCATCGTGGCACCCGGCATCACCTTTGCGATCGTCGGGTTGTGGGCGAAGTAGTCGGAGCCGACCAGCCCCTTTTCCTCGGCGGTGACCGCGAGGAACAGGATCGAGCGGCGCGGCGCCTTGCCCGATGCCTTGAAGCGCTTCGCCTCCTCAATCAGCGAGGCGATGCCGACCGCATTGTCCATCGCGCCGTTATAGATGGTGTCGCCCTTCTTGTTGGGCGCGCCCACGCCGACATGGTCGAGATGCGCCGACAGCACGACGGTTTCCGGCGCGACCGTCGGATCGCTGCCGGGCAGGAGGCCGGCGACGTTATAGCTGGGCAGCGGGGTCGTGACGGTCTTGATCGCGACGTCCAGCCGGGGCTTCAGCGCGACTCCACGGAATTTGCCCTTGCCCGGCAGGGCGGCTGCCGCCTTGGCCCAGGTCGTGCCCGATCCGGCGAACAGCTTTTCGGCACCGGCAGCGGACAGCGTCGCGAGCGTCGGCACGCCGCCACCCATGATGTGGCCCTTGCCATCGGCCTCGGCCCAGGTGACGCTGGTCGGCTGGGCGGTGGCGACGGTCTTGGCCATCGGCATCCGCGCGGAGACTTCGGGGGTCTGGAGCGCGATGATGCCGACCGCGCCCTTCGCCTTGGCGATCGCCGCCTTGGTCGGCAGGCCGCCGAAATGCGCCGATTCCTCGCTGTCGAGGCCGGCGGGGGCGCCACGCACCACCGCCACGATCTTGCCGCGCACGTCGAGGCCGGCATAATCGTCGCGGGTCGGCGACGACACGCCATAGCCGACATAGACCACCGGTGCGGCGAGCGTGGTGTCCGCCGCCGCCGGATTGACGCCGGGCAGGTAATCCTGGCCGAAGGTCAGCGCCTGCCCGTTCAGGCTCAGCTTGCCCATGTCGGCCGTGCCGACCTTGATGAGCGGCACGCGCTGCAGATAGCTGCCGTCGTCGCCCGCCGGGCGCAGGCCCGCGGCATAGAATTGCGACGCGACATATTGCGCGGCGATGTCATATTCGGGCGAGCCGGCATCGCGGCCGCGCATCGCGTCGCTGGCGAGAAACATGACATGCGCCTTCATCGCCGCCTGGGCGGGCGGCAGGACGGCGTTGATCTCACCATTGCGCGCCTGAAGTTCGGCGGCGGTGGGGGCGGGCTGGGCGGGAGCCGGCGGCGCATCCTGTGCGATGGCGGCGGTGCTGATGAGAAGACCGAGCAACAAGGCTGGACGGAACATTGGAATCCTTCGACAAGCGATCATAGATACAGGCGTAGCTTGTGCCGTGGCCCCGCGCAACGCGGGTCCCGAACCTGAATGAAGGTCGAGAATGATGATGGTCGATGCGACGCGTACCCCGACGACCCCGCCCGTCATCCGCCGCACCGATTATCGCCCGCCGGCATGGCATGTGCCGGAGATCGCTCTGGAATTCGATCTCGACCCGCAAGCGACCCGCGTCACCGCGACGATTGTCGTCACGCGGAACGGCGACGAACCGCTGCGCCTCGACGGCGACGGGCTGACGCCGCGTTCGGTGCTGGTCGACGGGGTGTCGCACGACGACTGGCGGCTGGAGGACGGCGCGCTGGTCCTCGATTTGCCCGGCGACCGGCATGAGGTGACGACCGAGGTCTTGATCGAACCGCAGGCCAATACGCAGCTGATGGGGTTGTACGCCTCGGGCGGGAATCTGTGTACGCAGTGCGAGGCGGAGGGGTTTCGCCGGATCACCTTCTTCCCCGACCGGCCCGACATTCTCAGCCGCTATCGCGTGAAGATGATCGCGGACCGGACACGCTTTCCGGTGCTGCTGGCCAATGGCGATCCGGTGGCGTCTGGCGATCTGGACGGCGGGCGGCACTGGGCGGAATGGTCGGACCCCTTCCCCAAGCCCAGCTATCTCTTCGCACTGGTCGCGGGCGATCTGGTCGCCAATCGCGCGCAGTTCGTCACCGCCTCGGGCCGCGCGGTGCAACTGGGCATCTGGGTCCGCGCGCCCGACCTGGCCAAGACCGACCATGCGATGCGTGCGCTGAAGACGTCGATGGCGTGGGACGAACGCGTCTATGGTCGCGAGTACGACCTCGACGTGTTCAACATCGTCGCGGTCGACGATTTCAATTTCGGCGCGATGGAGAACAAGGGGCTGAACATCTTCAACAGCCGCTACATCCTGGCGGACCCCGATACCGCGACCGATTACGACTATGACGGCATTGCTGCGGTGGTCGCGCACGAATATTTCCACAACTGGTCGGGCAACCGCGTCACCTGCCGCGACTGGTTCCAGCTGTCGCTGAAGGAAGGCTTCACCGTCCTGCGCGACCAGCAATTCTCGGCCGATCAGGGGTCGGCGGCGGTCAAGCGGATCGAGGATGTGCGGTCGTTGCGCGCATCGCAGTTCCCCGAGGACGCCGGCCCGCTGGCGCATCCGATCCGGCCGGATGCGTATCAGGAAATCAGCAACTTCTACACCGCGACCATCTATAACAAGGGGGCGGAGGTCGTGCGGATGATCGCCACGATCCTGGGACCACAGGCGTTTCGCGCCGGCACCGACCTGTATTTCAGCCGCCACGACGGGACGGCCGCGACCTGCGAGGATTTCGTGGTGGCGATGGAGGATGCCTCGGGCGTCGACCTGTCCGCCTTCCGGCTATGGTACAACCAGGCCGGCACCCCGCGCGTGTCGGCGACGCTGGAGCATCATGCCGGCGGCGGTCGCGCCACGCTGTCGCTGCGCCAGAGCGTGCCGCCGACGCCGGGACAGGATGCCAAGCAGCCGATGGTCCTGCCGCTGAAACTGCGCCTGTTCGGCGCGGAAACCGGCCGTCCGCTCAGCGACGAACAGCTGTTCCTGTTCGATCGGGACACGACCGCCATCACCTTCGAAACCGTCACCGAACGTCCGGTGCTGTCGATCAATCGCGGTTTTTCGGCGCCGGTGATCATCGAGACCGACCGGACGTCGGCCGATCTCGCCTTCCTGAGCGCGCATGACGACGATCCGTTCGCGCGGTACGAGGCGATGCAGCAGCTGATGCTCGACACGCTGGTCGCATCGGTCGCGAGCGGGCATGGCGACCACCGCGCGGTGATCGACGCGATCGCCAACACGCTGGCCGACGACCGGCTCGACCGGGCGTTCGTCGCCGAAGCGGTGCTGCTCCCCTCCGACAGCTTCATCGGCGACCAGATGGGCGTGGTCGACCCGGATGCGATCTTTGCGGCGCGCGAGGCGCTGCGCAGCGACATCGGTCGCGCACTGCTGCCCGAATGGCGCGCCGCCTATGTCGCGACGCACGCCGACGCATTCGAATATACCCCGGATGCCAAGGGCAAGCGCCGGCTGCGCACCGTCGCGCTGGGCTATATCGCGGCATCGGGCGCGAGCGACGCCGACGCCATCGCCTTTGCCCAGTTCGAGCAGGCCGACAACATGACCGACCGGCAGGGCGCGTTGATGACCCTGGTCAATTCGGACTCGGACGACCGGATCGCCGCGCTCGACATCTTCTACAACCGGTATCGCGACAACGGCCTCGTGCTGGACAAGTGGTTCACGACCCAGGCGCTGTCGACCCGCGCCGATGCGTTCGAACAGGTCGAGGAGCTGGCCGGGCACCGCGACTTCACCCTGACCAATCCCAACCGCGCCCGCGCGCTGATCGGCGCGTTCAGCATGAACCAGCGCGCGTTCCACCGGGCGGACGGCGCGGGATACCGGTTCCTCGCGGACCAGCTGATCGCGCTCGACCGGATCAACCCGCAGACCGCCGCCAAGATGCTGCCGCCGCTCGGCCGCTGGCGCCGGTTCGACCGGGCGCGCGGCGAATTGATGCGGGAACAGCTGGACCGGATCCTGTCGGTGCCGGGGCTGTCGAAGGATATGCTGGAGCAGGTGGGGAAGTCGCTGAGCTAACCGGTCCTCCCCGGCCCGGGGAGGGGGACCGTCGCCGAAGGCGATGGTGGCGGGGGTTCGCCGCGCAACGCGACGGTTCCGTATGTGGACACCCCCCTCCACCATGCTGCGCATGGTCCCCCTCCCCGTGCCGGGGAGGATTATTTCGCGAACCACTCCGGAAAACGCTGCGCCTTTTCCGCGACCAGCGTTTCGTAATAGCGCATCAGGTCGACCGCATGGTCGCGGTCGGTGCGCACCTGCGCCGCCGCGGCATTCGCCGCTGCCTTCACCACATCATAATCGCGCGCGAACATCCGTTCGATCGCGTCCGCCGCCGACCGCGGATCGCGCGCGGCATAGGTTTCGGCAAAGTCCGGCTCGGCGATCTCGGCGCAGCCGCCTTCGTCCGGCACGATCAGCGGCAGGCCCGACGCCAGCCCCTCCAGCCCGACCAGTCCGAACGGTTCGGCATCCGACCCGTGGATCAGCGCGTCGCAGCTGGCCATGATCCGGGCGAGGCGTATCCGGTCATAGACCGGGCGGAACAGCTTGATATGCGGGCTGTTCTTCAGCCGCCGCTCCAGCCGCGCGGTATGCACCCCGCTGCCGATCTGGATCATGCCGACCGGCAGGTGCTCGCCCGCCATCTCCACCGCGTCGAAGATCATCGGCCAGCGTTTTTCGGCATGGTGCCGCCCCAGCCCCAACAGCAGATGCCCCTCGCGCGGCAGCCCCAGCTGTTCGAGCAGCGACGCACGCAACGCTTCGTCGCGATGCGCGGGCGAGAAGAACCCACGCTGGATGCCGAGCGGCATGGAAGCATGGACAGTCAGCCCGCGCGCGGCGTGACGCTTTTCCAGCGCCGGGCCGTTGGTGACGAACGCATCCATCTTTTCGAGGTAGCGCGCCATGTAGCGCGTCCACCACATGAACGCCTCCTCGATCCGCTCGCGGCTTGCCAGCCGTTCGAACCAGCGCAGCGGATAAGCGCCGACATTGTCGTTATGCGCGAAATAGACCTTTACCGCATGGCCCGGCCAGTCGGCGACGATCGTCGCCGGCCGCCACGGACTCGACGCCTCGACCACGTCGGGATGCAGTTCGTCGAGCAGCGCGTGGATCGCCCCGCCGCGCACGAAGATGCCGTAATTGGGGTCGAGGACCAGGGTCGGCGCCTTTACCCAATAGATGCGGCCACCGCCCGGCCGCTCCTCGACCGCATTCTCCTTAGCCGGGGCGATCACGATCAGCTCATGGCCCAGTTCGGCCATGATCGTCATCTTGTGATCGATATAGGTGCGGACCCCCCCGCCGGTCGGCGAGTAGAATTCGTTGACGTCGACGACGCGCATCGGGGGGCGGCGATCAGTCGAGCGGGGCGAAACCGCCCAGCCCGCGCAGATACTGGGCGCGCACCGTCGTCGTCACCACGCCCGCCGGCACCGCGATGATCGCCTGCGCCAGTTTGGGCCGCGCCCGGCCGAGCTTGCCCGCGCCCGGGAAGCCTGCCCCGTCGCGCATGAAATTGAACTTGTTGCGGCCGTCGCGGTCATGGGTGAACAGCAGCGCGTAGCGGCCGGGCGACGGTGCGCGAATGCACAGCTGCACCGGCCCCGATGCCGGCATGTCGGCCCAGACCCGGCGGAAGAACTTGCCCTCCTTGTGCAGGTCGTGGTCGTCCTTCAGGAAATCATCGTCGTTCGCCGGATAGAGCTCCAGCTTCAGCCGGCCGGTGCGGTCCTTCAGCCCGACCACGTTGACGCGGATTGCCGGTCCCTGGTTCGCGTTGCACGCGGCGGCATCGCTTCCGATCGACTGGGCGGCGGCGGGCGTCGCGGCGAACAACACCGCACCCAGCAGCGTGAGGGGGAATCTCATCATTCTTTCCTTGCGAGCGCAGGAAGCCCGAACGCCGCCATCAACACCACGTGCGTGAACAGGGTGAGGGTCGCGATGAATGCGACCAGGTCGGACAGGGCTTCGCCATGCCCGATAAACATAATCGCGAAGTTGGCGAAAAGAAGGTCTTTGTTCGGCAACAGCGGCAGGCGCGCCACGACCAGCCGCCCGGCGGCAAGGAACAGCCACCAGGTGATCGACACATTGGGCATCGCGAAATAGCTGGCGATGCCGAAGGCCAGCGACCCCAGCACCAGTCGCGCACAGTGGACGCCGAAGATCCAGCGCAGCATCGCACCGGGCAGCGAGAATACCCGACGCGAAAACAGCAGCAGCACGCCCGAAATGCCGACCGCCACCGCCGACGACCAGCCGAGCATCTCCAGCTGCTTGGGCGGGAACAGTTCGAAGGCGAAGGGCAAGGTGACCGCCAGCATGGCGACCGTCACGATATTGCCGGCGATGCCCGACAGGATCGTCACGTCCTTCACCGCGCCGAACGGGGCGGTCACCATCTTCAGCCGGGCGCGCGCCCAGGCATAGAAGAACACGTCGCCCGAATAGCCGATGACGACGTCGTTCGCGATCCGCTTGCGCACCAGCGCGCCGAACCCGTCGAACGGCAAGCGCCACAAACGGCGGAAGATGATGAAGTCGAACAGCGGCGGCGAGAAATAGGCGAGCGCGAAGAACAGATAGAACCACGGCGAATCCGGCGCGGCCAGTTCGACCCCGGCCCAGCCATGGTCGAACAGCTCCCACGCCAGCCCGACGATCATCAGGGCGGAAAGCAGCGCGCCCAGGATACGTGGCCAGCGCGGGCGCAACCGGTCCAGCGGCTCCAGCCCGGCCAGATCGGGACGCACGCCAGCGGTGTCGGCTTCGGTTACCATGTCGCGCGACGTCCGAGCGGTTCGCGCCCATTGCCGCCAGCGTCATGCCGCCGGTGCCACCGCGTCGGGATGCGCCGCGGCGAAGGCGGGCAGGTCGGCCGCCCGCGCATCGATCGCCACCAGCCGGGGCCAGGGCGTGAGGTCGAGGTCGAACCGCCGCGCATTATAGAGCTGCGGCACGAGGCAGCAGTCGACCGCGCCCGGCGTGTCGCCGCCGAAGAATCCGTCCGCCGGGGCCGCCGCCTCCAGCGCGCCCAGCCCTTGCGCGATCCAGTGGCGATACCAGTCGGCCTTGGCCGCCGCATCGGCGCCGAACTGTGCCTCCAGCCGTTGCAGCACCCGCAGATTATCGATCGGATGGATGTCGGCGACGATCACCAGCGCCAGCGCCATCGCCTGCGCCCGTGCCAGCGGGTCGGCGGGGAACAGCCGGGGGTGCGGGTGCGCCGCATCCAGCCAGTCGAGGATCGCCAGCGACTGGGTCAGCACCCGGCCGCCGCCGATGTCGAGCGCGGGGATCAGCCCCTGGCGGTTGCGCGCCAGATGGTCGGGCGCGCGTTGCTCCCCCTGCAGCAGCGACACCGGCACCCCGGTCCACGCCACCCCCTTCAGGTTCAGCGCGATGCGGACGCGATAGGCTGCCGACGATCGGTGATAATCGTAGAGGGTGTAGCCGCTCACTTGCCGTCGCCGGGCGCCGTCGCCGGGACCAGCGAGGTGCCGGCCCGGCCGCTGCGGAACGAGCTGAACCACGTCGCGGGGTTCAGGCTGGTGCTGCCGTCGAGGGAGAAGGTGATGAATTCGGCACGGCCGCCGATATTCTCCCACGGCACCGGGCCGCCCAGCCCGCGCTCGGCCTCGGAAAAACGGCTGTCGGCGCTGTTGTCGCGATTGTCGCCCATCAGGAAGACATGGTTGGCCGGAATGATAATCGCGGGGAAATTGTCGCCCTGCGAACCTTGCTTGAAGTCGATAGTGTCGTACTGGCGCCCGTTCGGTAGTGTCTCGCGGAACAGCGGCAGGCGGCAGAACGCGCCCTTGTCGGTGCGGACCAGTGCGCCGAGATACTGGTCGGGATCGCATTTGGTATTGGCGTCGACCGGGATCATCACGTCTCCCATCGCCTTGCGCGGGATCGCCACGTCGTTGATGTAGACGACGCCGCCCGCCACCTCCAGCCGGTCGCCCGGCAGGCCGATGACGCGCTTGATGAGGTCGGTGTTGCTGCCCGGCGGCTTCACGATCACCACGTCGCCACGCTCGGGCAGCGATCCCCAGAGGCGACCATGCCATGCCGGCAGCTGCACGCTCCACGTTTCCTGTGGCTGGCGCAGCACGATGTCGCGGAACATCGCGACCGGGTTGGGGATGGTCGGCGACACGAACGACCAGCCATAGGCGAATTTGCTGACGACCAGCCGGTCGCCGACGCGCAGGCCGGGCAGCATCGATTCGGACGGGATGTAGAACGGCTTGGCGATGAAGCTGTGGAAACCCAGTACCACCAGCAACAGCCAGAACAGCCCGCGCAACTCGCCCTTCCAGTCGAGCCGGCGGCGGGCGGGCGCGGATGCGGCGGTGGGGGTCGGCTGCGACGGCGCGGGACCGCCCTGGTCCTCCAGCGCCATATGATCGGCCATCGAATGTCCTACTCTACCCTGGGCGACGCCTCGATGATGACGAACGCCTGGGCCCAGGGATGGTCGTCGGTCATCGTCAGATGCACTGTCGCGACGTGGCCCTCGGGCGTCATCGCGTCAAGCCGTGCTTTCGCACCCCCGGTCAGGTGCAGCGTCGGCGCGCCGGAGGGGGCGTTGACCACGCCGATGTCGCGCATGAAGACGCCACGCGAAAAGCCGGTGCCGACAGCCTTGGAAAAGGCTTCCTTGGCGGCGAAGCGCTTGGCGAGCGTACCGGCGCGGGTGAAGGGGCGTCTTTCGGCCTTCGCCTGTTCGATCGCGGTGAAGACGCGCTGGACGAAGCGGTCGCCGAAGCGGTCGAGCGAGTTCTGGATCCGCTCGATATTGCAGAGATCGGAGCCGAGGCCGAGGATCATGCGGGCGTCACCGCGCGGTCTCCATCAATTCCTTCATCCGCCGCACCACCGGTCCCAGCCCGCCGAAGATCGCCTCGCCGATCAGGAAATGACCGATATTCAACTCGCGGACCTGCGGGATCGCCGCGATCGGCACTACATTGTCGAAGGTGAGGCCATGGCCGGCATGGACCTCGATCCCGTTCTTGGCGGCGAGCGCGGCGGCATCGGCGATGCGGCGCAGTTCGGCGACCTGTTCCTCGCCCGACAGTTCCGCGTACCGCCCGGTGTGCAGTTCGACCACCGGCACGCGGAGCGCCACGGCGGCGGCAATCTGTGCGGCGTCGGGTTCGATGAACAGCGACACCCGGATGCCCGCATCGGCCAGCGCGCGGACCATCGGCGCGAGCTTCTCCTGCTGCCCCGCCACGTCCAGCCCGCCTTCGGTCGTGCGCTCCTCGCGCTTTTCGGGAACGATGCAGGCGGCGTGCGGGCGGTGCTTCAGCGCGATGGCCAGCATCTCTTCGGTCGCCGCCATTTCGAGGTTGAGCGGCAGCGTCAGTTCGCTCGACAGGCGGGCGATGTCATCGTCGGTGATGTGGCGGCGATCCTCGCGCAGATGGGCGGTGATGCCCTCCGCACCATGCTCGGCGGCCAGCAGCGCGGCGCGCACCGGATCGGGATAGCCGCTGCCGCGCGCATTACGCACCGTCGCGACGTGATCGATGTTCACGCCCAGGCGCAAGGGGCCGGTCATGCCGCGCGGCTCCCCGGCTTGATCGCCGGAATCGCCGCAAGATCGGCGGGCAGCGCATCGGGATGATAGCTCGGCACGTCGAGCCGGATCAGCGGGTGGAAGGGGACGCCGAGGTCCGCCGTGCCGTTCGACCGGTCGACCAGCGACGCCGCCGCGACAACCTCTCCGCCCGCCGCCCGGATCGCGGCGATGGCTTCGCGCGAGGACAGGCCGGTGGTGACCACGTCCTCCATCATCAGCACGCGGGTGCCGGGATCGATGCGGAAGCCGCGGCGCAGTTCGAAGGTGCCGGTCGGCCGTTCGAGGAACATGGCGGGCACGCCCAGCGACCGGCCCATCTCATGGCCGACGATCACCCCGCCCATCGCCGGCGAGATCACGACGTCGATTCGTTCGCGCAACGCGGCGGGAAGGCGACTGGCCAGTTCGTCGCACAGCCGCGCGGCGCGGCGCGGGTCCATCAGCACGCGGGCGCATTGCAGATAGCGTGACGAGCGCAGCCCCGACGACAGGATGAAATGCCCCTCCAGCAGCGCCTCCGCTGCGCGGAATTCGTCGAGGATCGCGTCGTCGTTCATGGCTGTCGTCCTGCCCTCATGCATTTGCGCGCCCTGTACCGCCGCCGGGGGTGCGTTCGCAACCATCGCTTGAGGACAGGCGACATGCCGCGTATAGCCCTGTGGGTTAGGGTTTCCAAACGCCCACAGCACGCGACCACGCCGCATAAGAAGCGTGCCGCGTGCCCACTAACGGGGTGATACGACACGATGCGACGCATTGGGATGAGGATGTTGGTGATCGCGGCCGCCGCCGCGCTGGCGGGGGGCGCCCATGCCGCCGCGCCGAAAGCGGTGACGCCGGGCACCGGGGACGTGGCCACCGCGCCACAGGCGGGGGCACCGCCCCCCGGATCGGCGGAAGCGGCCCCGACCGGGCAGGTCACGCCGCCCGCGACCGCCGCTGCGCCGGCACCGGCCAAGGTGCAGGACCCGACGCTGGACGCCAATGGCGCGCCGCTGCTGGTCGCGACACCGGACATCGGCCAGCCGACCGACCGCAAGGTCGACCTGCAGACGCAGGTGACGCCGAACGGGCGCGAGGCAAAGGCATTCCACAACCACATCCTGATGCCGGTGATCGTCGTCATCTCGCTGCTGGTGCTGTTCCTGCTCGCCTATGTCGTGATCCGGTTCCGCGAAAGCGCGAACCCGGTGCCGTCCAAGACGTCGCACAACACGATGATCGAAATCGTGTGGACCGCGGCCCCGGTGCTGATCCTCGCGGCGATCGCGGTCCCCTCGATCGGGCTGCTTGCGCGCCAGTTCAAGCCGGCCCCGGACAATGCGGTGACGATCAAGGCGATCGGCAACCAGTGGTTCTGGTCCTACGAATATCCCGATTATGGCGGCGTGTCGGTGACCGCCAACATGCTGAAGGAAAAGAACGAGGTCGCCGCCGGGCAGCGTTATCGCACCGATGCCGACGGCCCCCGCCTGCTGGCGGTCGACAACCGCATCGTGCTGCCGGTCGGCGTGCCGATCCGCCTCATCACCACCGCGACCGACGTGATCCACAGCTGGGCGATGCCCGCCTTCTGGGTCAAGCTGGACGCAGTGCCCGGGCGCCTCAACGAAACCAGCTTCACCATCGAAAAGCCGGGTCTGTATTTCGGCCAGTGCAGCGAGCTGTGCGGTGCGCGCCACGCGTACATGCCGATCGCGGTCGAAGCGGTGCCGGTGGCGCAGTTCAACCAGTGGATCCAGGCCAAGGGCGGCAAGCTGCCCGGCGCTGCCGAAGCCGCCGCGCCGACCAACGCCGTGATCCCGCAGCCGGGCGCCGATGCCGCCGACGCGACGTCGAACGCCAGCGACGCGGCCGACGTGCCGGTGGTCAATGCGACCGAAGCCGCCTCTCCCTCCACCCAGCGCGCCACCGGCAACGGCGGCGGCGTCGGCAACGTGGACCAGTAAGATGACCGATACCGCCCTTCCCGGCCACCATGCGTTCGACGCGCACGGGCACGGCCATGACGCGCACCATCACGACGCGGACCACAAGCCGGGCTTCTTCGCCCGGTGGTTCATGTCGACCAACCACAAGGACATCGGGACGCTCTACCTGATCTTCGCGATCGTCGCGGGGATCATCGGTGGCGCGATTTCGGGCCTGATGCGGCTCGAACTGGCGCAGCCGGGCATCCAGTGGCTGCCATGGCTGTCGGGCCATGAAGGCGACCAGGCGCTGCATTTCTGGAACGTCCTCATCACCGCGCACGGCCTCATCATGGTGTTCTTCATGGTGATGCCGGCGATGATCGGCGGGTTCGGCAACTGGTTCGTGCCGATCATGATCGGCGCGCCGGACATGGCGTTCCCGCGGATGAACAACATCTCGTTCTGGCTGCTGATCCCCGCCTTCCTCCTGCTGCTGGGCAGCACGGCGTTCGGCGGCGGCGCAGGCACCGGCTGGACGGTCTATGCGCCGCTGTCGACCTATGGCGAACCGGGACCCAGCGTGGACATGGCGATCCTGTCGCTCCACCTCGCCGGTGCGTCGTCGATCCTGGGTGCGATCAACTTCATTACCACCATCCTCAACATGCGCGCGCCGGGCATGACCCTGCACAAGATGCCGCTGTTCGTGTGGTCGGTGCTGGTCACCGCGTTCCTGCTGCTGCTGGCGCTGCCGGTGCTGGCCGCCGCGATCACGATGCTGCTGACCGATCGCAAGTTCGGCACGACCTTCTTCGATCCCGCCGGCGGTGGCGACCCGATCCTGTACCAGCACCTGTTCTGGTTCTTCGGCCACCCGGAAGTCTACATCATGATCCTGCCGGGCTTCGGCATCATCAGCCACATCGTCGCGACGTTCAGCAAGAAGCCGGTCTTCGGCTATCTCGGCATGGCATACGCGATGGTCGCGATCGGCGCGGTCGGGTTCGTCGTGTGGGCGCACCACATGTTCACGACCGGCCTCAGCGTGAACACCAAGATGTACTTCACCGCCGCCACGATGCTGATCGCGGTGCCGACCGGCATCAAGATCTTTTCGTGGATCGCGACGATGTGGGGCGGGTCGCTCCGTTTCCCCACGCCGATGCTGTGGGCGATCGGGTTCATCTTCATGTTCACCGTCGGTGGCGTGACCGGCGTGGTGCTGGCCAATGGCGGCGTCGACGACGTGCTGCATGACACCTATTATGTCGTCGCCCACTTCCACTATGTGCTGTCGCTGGGCGCGGTGTTCGCGCTGTTCGCCGGCTTCTACTACTGGTTCCCCAAGATGTCGGGGAAGATGTACAACGAACTGCTCGGCAAGCTGCACTTCTGGGTGTTCTTCATCGGCGTGAACGTCATGTTCTTCCCGATGCACTTCCTCGGCACGCAGGGGATGCCGCGGCGCTA
>CAJYRU010000366.1 GCA_913777295.1 uncultured Sphingomonas sp.
ACAACACCGTGCGTCCGCACAGCAGCCTCGGCGGCATGGCACCCGCCGAGTTTACCAACCGCCCGCGCCACGGGCATGAGGACACCAAAGCTAACTTATCAGCGGCCTGAAAATGGGGAGCACGTCATCCCCCTTGAAACCTACGAGGCTAACATACGCGCAGGGCGAACCCGGCGGCATCTCGAGAACCCGCAATCGGTCACTTCGTGGGATCAAACACCTAAGCGAAACTGCTTTGATTGGGGGTGAATGGCGGTAAGGTGACTGCCTCGTCACGATAGCCGTTTCCATCCGGAGCGCGAGACGGTGGTGTCCGCCAGAGGCGGGTCATAGGTCAAATCGAAAGCTATAGCCCATGCCGGCGGTGAACTGCGCTCGCTGCCCCCGATCACGCAGCAACGGGGACCGGCCGGGCTGGTCGCTCAGCACATCAAGCCCCGTGAACACGGTCACCGCACTGCGCCGGGTAAGCGGACGCAAGACGGTCGTGCCGATGCCATAGGATACCAAACCACCAGAAGCCAAGTATCGCGCCAGTCCGCTACGACGCGATTGGTCCTCATCGATGCCGAAATATCGGTTCATGAACCCTGCGCCTGCGAATGTTGCGCGAGGGCCGATGACAATGTTCGTCCGGCCAAGGTTTTGGCGGTAATTGGCTGACACATCGGCGATCCAGCCGTCATGGCCTCCAAGGCCACGACGCAATTCCGCCCGACCGCGAAGGGGGCCGACACGCTTTTCCACGAACCCACCAAGTTCGAACGCTGCGCCGATGTTTCCCAGACCGACGAGCGCGTCGCTCCCCCCGGCGATCAGAAAGGGGGAGCCACCGCGGCGCTCGTTCCGGCCAAAGTGAATCCTGCCAATCGGTCCGGCGGTCCACCCCTCTGCGCGGATCGCGTTCCAGCCGACGCCCTCCGGTATGGATGCGAACAGCTCGTCCTTATACCGGATGCGAAGGTCGGGGAGGAGTGAGAGCGCGGTGTCGCGCGATCCTTGCCAAACGGGACTGGCGACGATGGCCGCGCCGACCGTTACGCTCCATCCGGCATCGCGCGCTTTGGGCGGGCGACCAGAGGGCGGCCCGTCTGAAAGCGGCCTGGTCTGGGCAATGGCGGGCTGTCCGAGCAGTACCGCCAACATGACAGGAAGCGCGCGCATCATCGATCATCCCTCTGTTGGACAGATATGGCAGTAGACGCCGCATCGCCGAGCCAGAGGCGTCGAGCCTCCTTGCCTTGCAGCGCGAACACGGTGACAACGACCACCGCGAACGCGGATACCGCACAGGTCGCCGCGATCGCCGGGATATGCCCGTTGCGCCCGTAAATGCCGAGCAGTGCCCACAGGAAGACAAGCGCGAACCAGGGATTACCCTTGCCGCGCCATATGGCCGCCGCCGCGATGACACCACCGATCAGAATGATGGCGCCACCGATCGTCGCCTTGTCGACTGCCGGATCGACGCCATAATAATTGAGCGTCGCTGCGATGTTCACGATCGTCGCGGCCGTCAACCATGCGGTAAGCGCACTCAAAGGCAGCGCGACGACGTAGCGCTCACCGGGTGTCAACGCACGCTCCGCCGCAAGGTGACGGTAAATGTGCAGCAGGCAGGCAAGCGATCCCGCGATGATAAGGACCGACACGAATGTCAGGTCGGCCAGTTGAGTGTACAGCGCCCATAGCCCGTTGCCGATGAAGGCGCCCGCGCTGGCCCAACGCACCTTCGACAGCACATGGCTTCCTCGTTGCTCGGGCAGCGCCTGATACACCGCATAGGCCAGGGACCCGGCATAGAGCAGCAGCCATATCGAGAAGGTCCATCCGGCCGGCGTGATGAGCGCCTGGACCGATGCCGACTGTTGGCCGATCTGCCTCCCAAGCCCGAGGCTGGGCAGGATCGGCGTGGCAACCTGGAACACGGCAGCGGCGACCACGGCAAGGCAGTCGGCGGTCGTGGCGCCGGGCAAGAAGGGTTTCGAGCCGTCGCCTGAGTCGGCGGTATGCAGAGTGTTCATCATCGCGGTACTCCTTACGCACCCGTCATGTCCTTTTTGTATCTCATGTGCAATACGATATTAGTGCGTGGTTGCCCGCGCCTTGCCCGTCTGCCAAATCGTTGCGATGCCAAAGGCGAAGGGAACAAAAAGCAGTGGTCATGCTGAAAAGCGCGCATCCTTACTCCGCGCGTTTCGCGATCGGTTGACTGCGCGCAATCTGCCGCCGCCCAGTCTCCGCGAACTTGCGGCGAGCGCAGGCGTCACGATGCCGACCGTCCGGCATTATTTCGGCCGTCGCGAAGAGTTGATCATCGCTGTGATGGAGGATTTTCGGGACGTCGGCGAAGCGCATCTGCAGCAGGCACGACAGGCCGAAGGGGACTTCGCCACCTCCATCGACTGGCTGGTCCGCGCAATCATGCTCGGCCTGTCGATGCGGGTTTCCGAACTGCACGCAATGGGCCTGCGCGAAGGGTTGCGTCACGACCGTCTCGGTCCAGCATATCTGCTCCAAATCCTGGAGCCGACCATCCTCGCCATCGAAGCGCGGTTGCTACAGCATCAGGAACGCCAGCAGATGCGACCAAGTGACGTGCGAACCGCCGCGATCGTCCTGCTGTCGCCTTTGGTCATTGCCTACTTTCATCAGAACGAGCTTGGCGGAACCGAGACACGCCCATTGGATATGGGCGTGTTTCTCACGGAACATGTCGATGCTTTCGTCCGTGCGTACCGGGCGTAGCTGCAGGTGACCCTCTAGGTGGTTGATCCCAGGGTTTGATGGCGCGATCCTTTCGTTGGCATGGAAGGAGATCGTATGGGACAGGTACGTCACGGGAGCGCCACGATCACGCACGCCGTCCGAGCAGCAATACAGCACCCCAAGCTTCGCTCGCGAAGCTGAGCCGTGAGCAGGGATAAACCCGAAGACGGTCGCGAAGTGGCGCAAGAGGACGACGGTCGAGGATTTAAAGACCGGGCCGAAGGCCCCCTCATTCAACGACCCTCACCGAGGCGGAGGAGGCGATGGTTGGTGGCGTTCCGGGCAACACGCTGCTGCCCCTGGATGACTGCCTCTACGCCCTGCAGCCGTCGATACCGCAATCGGCATATAATATAATAGGCAACCACTGGGCGTGCGGGTATCACAGGGCCCGCCGCTGGAGGGGCCGTTCCCACTGGAAAGCAACCCCGCCGCGCGGATAAATCTGTTCGAATTGGGGGGCCTGAAGACCTATAAGCAGTCATCAGGTGTTTGTTCAGCGGTTCCTTCAACTTGCCATTCGTTCAGCTGAGGTCGGATACTTCTACCGGGTTGCTCCACCGCCGTAGCGCCAACCGCAACGGGCGGTCCCAGATGCGATAGGCAGCCACCGCGAATACGATCGTGAAGACATACAACCCGATCGCAAAGGGGCCGGTAACGGCACCCTGCCCATTGCCGGTCGCGATCCAGTTCATGTACAGATACACGAACGGATAATGGGTGATGTAGAGCGGATAGGAAATTTGTCCGGCGGTCCGGCACAGGTGCGCCATGGTCGGTCCCCCCTGCGAATGTCGACCCGCCACGATGATCGCCGGAAACAGGATGACGACGCAGAACGCCTGATACAGCCCGTTCAGCTTGATTACCCCGTCGGTTGGCATTGCGGGGGCTGCAAAGGCCAGCAGCAAAATGACGCTCAAGGGCAGGAACCCGACACGCCAGCGCGGCAGACGGTGGTGGAGACGAAACAATAGCAGACCGGCCATGAACGGATACGCAAGCCGTACCGGCGCTCCCCCCAAATTATGTAGCCCCCACCCGGTATCATATGATCCGAGAGACATGGCAGTAGCCACCGAGGCGAGCCCAGCCACCATTGTCGCACCCGCCAACCACGGGGTTTTGAGCCGTCGCAACACCAGTGCGTAGGCCAGGTTACCGATATACTCCTGCAGAAGCGTCCAGGCGGGCGCGTTGAGCGGATGACTGTCCCCCAGCCGGTTAGGCAACGGCGCGGAGGGTAGTGCCAGTAGCGCTGCGGCAAACGCCGCGACGATCAGCATTACCGGCGCGTCCTGCCGATTGCCGGCAAACGGATCACCGATATAGCTCAACAGCCCAAGCACCGCGCCGAGCAACACTAGCGGATGCAGCCGGATCAGCCGACGCGTCAAAAACTGCCGGGTAGTCATCGTGGACCAGCGATCGTCATAGGCATAGCCGACCACGAACCCCGACAGCGCGAAGAAGAAGTCGACCGCCAGATAGGCGTGCGGCAACAGCAGACGCTGGGCATCGAACAGCACGGTGATGCCCTGGATATGGAACGCGACGACGAGGAGGGCGGCGGTACCCCGCAGCCCGTCGAGAACCTCGAAATGGGCCTTTGTCCCGTCCGACGCCATGCGCGGCCCGCTCTGCGGAGGCATCCTCACGTCAGATCGTGCAGGTCTTTGCCCAGCGGGGCCGTGATCCGCAGGTCGGAGAAGCGGACACGCAAACCTTCGCGCTCCGGCGTGCACGCCATCGGTCCCACCAGATAGGATGAAGCCACCGGGAACGGCGCAAGACGTACCAGCGGCCACGACTTTCCGTCGGCCGAAACCTGTAATCGCAATACCCCCTTGGCGACGGTCACCCGCATCCAGAAGTCTTTCGGGTCGCCGCCATAAGGGCTCGTCGCCCAGTCCGAACGCCCATCGGTAAGCACGCTGCTGAGCATCGCGCGTCCATCGGACAATTCGATGCCCGCCTTGATCCAGCGACGCTCGTCGATCCGCACCATGATGCCCGCCTGATCGTACAGCTTCTCGTACGCACCACGGACCCGCAATTGTGCCGTAAAGGCATCCGGTGTCGCGAAGCCTAGGAAATGCCCCGAATCACGCGTGAAGCCATAATGAGTCTCTCGCCAGAAATCGGTAGCGCGATCGGTGATCATCGTCAGATCGCCATTACCTTCCCGCTTCCACACTTTCGGCGGGTTCAGCCAGCGACCGTCATCCTGTCCGAACGTCTCCATCCTGTTCTCCGCATTCGCAACGGTGTTCGGGGCCAGGGTGATGGCCACCGCGCCGCCGATGACGGCTCGGCGTGAAACCCTTGCATCCCGCATAACCTTCTCCCCTCTTCTACGCTAAGATACGAGGGTGTGTACAAATGTACACATGATTTGCAAAGGGTTCGATGTGACTGGTATTGGAAAGGGGCGAAACGAAACGGATCGACGACAGCGGATCGTCGACGCGACACTGGTCGTGATCGCCCAGCAGGGGGTAGCCGGTACCACCCACCGACGCATCGCCGCTGCCGCAGCGGTGCCCCTGGGATCCGTCACGTATTATTTCGATACGCTCGACACATTGATACGGACGGCGTTCCTGCAACTGGCGGAACAATCGTCGGCTGCCTTTGGAGAACGTTTGGCACAGGCTACGGATCGCGAAACCGCCAAGGCAGCTGTCGTATCGATCATTGCGGAATCCATATGGGCGACGCCCGCCACCCTGCTGCTCAGCTACGAGTTGTATGCGTACGCAGCCCGCAATCCCCCGGTCGCGGTCGTCATGCAACGATGGATGCAGAACAGCCGCGATGCGCTCGAACGCTTTTTCGATCCCCTGACCGCCCGCTCATTGGACGCGCTGGTCGAGGGGATCGGCATTCACAATTCGATCGATACCGCCCCTCTAAACCCTGACGAGATAGAGGAAATCGTGCATCGACTGACGAGTTTTAGACAGCATCGAGCATGATCATGCTCAATGACTTCCGCCCCGACGCGGTATCTGCCCAAGAACGAGTGGCTGGCCGTTTCCGGCGGCCGTTGAATTCAGTAAGTCGACCCAATGCCGGACGTTCATGCTCTCTTTTCTGTTCACCAACTTCGGACACTCGTTCATCGCATCAAGAAATAGGTCTGCCGTCCCGCGTTGTGTCCCGGACTGTCCGAACCCGCTGGAGAGCTGCACTAGGCACGCGTGCAACCATCTGTATCATGAGACAATGTCTCACTCACCTCTGCGCTCCCCTCCCAACCCGGCCAATGCTCCCAGCGCCCGCTTCTTCGGCGACATCGGCATTACTCCCGGTGCGCGGGTACTCGATGTCGGTTGTGGCAATGGTGACCTCAGTCGGTTTGTGGCTGGGCTTGCCGGGCCAAGCGGCGAAGTCGTGGCGATCGACCGGAGCGAACAGACGCTGGCGGTAGCGCAAGCGACCGACACGGACTTGGGTGTCGCGCACATCCAATATTGCGCGGTCGATCTTTCGCGTGACTTGCCCGATCTCGGCCGTTTTGACGCGATCGTCGGCCGTCGTGTTCTGATGTACCTACCCGATGCCGCCAAGGCACTGGAGCGGCTAGCGACGATGGCCAATCCGAATGCCGTATTGGCATTTCAGGAACATGCACGCACCGCCCTTCCCGCAGGACTTGGGCACCTCGCGTTGCACCGCCAGCTTTATGACTGGAACTGGAGCACAGTTGCAGCAGAAGGAGGGGATGTGGGGTTGGCGCTACGGCTCGCCGAACTGATGCAGCAATTGGGGCTTTCGGTCGAAGAGGCGCGCGGCGAGGCCATCCTGCTCAATCCCAACCGGCCCTCCTTCCTGCCGACACTCACGCAGGCGATGCTGCCGCGAATAGTCGAGCGGGGCATCGCCACCTTGGAGCAGATCGACCCCGACACGCTGGCGCAGCGGATCGAGGAAGAGCATCGCGCTGCGGGTGGTGTGATCGTTTGGGACCTCGCCTTCTTAGTCGCGGCTCGCGCCCAACCGGTCGCTCGCTGAAAAGTCCGCGTTGAGATGCTGGAAGCGAGCTGAACTAGGAGAGTATGCAGCGCGACCTGTCCGGCAGACTTGCGGCCGCGACGACCCACAACCGGACATTAAGTCGCCCTTCGCGGTTCCTGCAAAGCGGCCGCTCGTTCACCGAGACGCAACCCCGGCGTATCCGCGGGCCGGCCGGTGACTTGTAGGCCGCTCTCGCCTACGCGCACGGTATGCCCAAACCCGAGCCGTCTATTGCTTTCGAGGAAACACCCGCGTTGGTTTTGCTGCGCAAGTCGGTCTGGGACGCCACCCGATCCTTGAACGGGATCATCGTCGCGCTTGAAACGCTGCGGCACGTCGAGCCTGTGAAGCCGGACGACCTAATCCTGTCATGGCACCCGTCAGAGGACCCGACGGATTCGCAGCGCACCCGCGCTTTCGCAATGCGGAGCGCGATGGTCGCTGTTGTCGACGGGGTCGACCGCTATCTGCGCGTCGTCACGCGCGTGAATGGGCTCGTTGACGAGGACCTGCACGACTATCTCAACGGACGATGGATCCGCGCGCTTGACCGACGCCCGACCGTCTTCGAGCGGCTCCGGTATTTGTCTGATTGGGTGCCAGGCGCCGTGAGCGAGAACCTGCTCCTCGCTTTCGACCTGCTCGCCACCTGGCGCAACGAGTTCGTCCATTACGAGCGCAGGCACCCCCTGTCACGGACGAAGAAAGAGGCGCTGAAAGCGCAGGCGACGTGGTTTACGGAAAACCGAGGCGGTGCCGACATCGTGTCAACGGTCGCGCGATACGAAGCCGCCGAGACCCCGACGATCGCCGACCTCGTTACGCTGTTCGCCGCTGCGCAGAGGGCTGTCTCCAACATCGATGAGCGGCTTCTCCTGAGGACGTCGGGCACGGAATACGCAGTGGCGCTGATGAGCTTTCTCCTGAAGGAAGACGCTAATCCTACCGCCATGCTGGAACGAGTATTCGAGCACGGCGGGACCAGCTCGTCGGGCACCATCCACGCCCTGTTCCTCCACTGGGGCGCAAATCACGACGAGAGGCGACGGGCCAACGCGCCGTCCCTGACTAGGCGCGAACTCGACGCCCTGCTCGGACTGGGCCGCAACCGAGCGAAGGAGCTCTTCCTGCTCGAGTGGTCGTCCGAGCGGCTACCGTCACTCAAAAGGTAACGGGCGACCAAGTCTGTTCACGGATCTCTGCCCAAAAGGATCTCACATCGAGTTTGCCATTCTACGTGACCGGTCGACGGCCTGCCCAAAAGCCTCAACCCCGCGGGTCTTTCGTGTTACCTGCTGCCATGCCCTTCCGCTGGACACACATCCGCACAGTCGAGCCGTCGATTCCGCACGATAGGACCGTGCACCAACCATTCAGCCTCTGGTGGGCGGCGCTCGCCGCGGCCGACGAGACAATGCAGGGCGGGCCGCTGGTGCCAGCGTGGCTGCGGCTGTTCTCTACCCACCTGAGCTCAGCCGATAACGTGCGTCTTCGATGGGGCGGCGATCTCGGGGAGAGCGCTGAGCTGAGGCGCGCCTACTCGGCGCTCTATGGCCGCTACTTCTCAAGGGCTCTGCTCGCGAGTCGGCTGGGGTTCACCGACTTCGTGCCTCTGCGAACGAACGTCACGCGGCTACCGAACGGCGTCACCATACGCCGGACCGCAAAGGGCGACATACCAGACTGGATCGCGTGGGACCCCGCGACGGGCAGCTACTGCCTGTGCGAGGCGAAGGGCAGTCTGACGGGCAAAGAGCCCGCGTTCATGACGGGTCAGCCGACCTGCGTAACCGAAGGCAAGAAGCAGTTCGGGCGCGTCGAGGTCCTGGACCGCTCAGGAAGGGCAGTGGCGACGAGGAACTGGGTCGCTGCCAACCTATGGTCCACCGACAGCCGCCGAGGGGAGTCAGTGTCGCTGCTCTGGGATCCACCCAGCGACGGCGGAACCTTTTCCGAAGGCGAGAGCGAGAAGCACGCCGACGGGATCAGGCGTCGACGGATCGCCAATATTGCGCTTAGGCTGGGGCGTGCACGACCGTGTTCGCTGCTCATCAAGGTGACGAAGAACGTGGTCATCTGCGGCGACGGCCCGTCGATCGCCTCGTCCAGCAGGGCGGCGACCTTCTTCGCGTCCAGCCGGTTGAACAGCGGGTCGATCGCAAACGAGACCGCCCACTTCTTAGGGAGACCGTCGGGCATGCGGTTACCGTCCGCCGAATTTAAGAAAAGGTCCGCGGCGGCGAGCAGCGCGCGCGCGGCGACCTCGTCGCCGCATTCGGACACCTCGTCCACCTCGGCCATGAGCGCGTCGAGCAGTACCGCGGCCCGCGTTCCGCCGGAGCGCCTTTCGCGGTCGACGTAGCCCTGCACGATCCTGCGCGTCTCCGCGGGATTGGTGAAGCTGGTGCGCAGTGTCGCCATCTCTGCCGCGGACCTGTGGAACCTCGCGCCCTGCGACACGCGGGTGAACCAGCACGAGAAGCGCGACCGACTGCCCTCCGCGCGAACGGTGGCGGAGAGCAGGGAGCGCCTCGTCGGCTGATGGCGGACCGCATACCTCGGCGACGACGCGCTGAGGGGACGGTTCATCCGCGAGGTCGGCGCCGCCCTGCCGGTGGCCGACCCCACCGACGCGGCCGAGGTCTACGCCGCCTTCGACTGGCGGCGCCTCAGGCTGTCGCAGGACCAGAGGCTCCCGGAATGGACGCCGACGGCCTGACCCCTCAGAAGGTATGCAGCCTGGCCATATCCCCGAGACCACCGACGCGGACGACGAAGCCGTCATCGCCTGCGTCGCCGCGGCCATCCGGCGCAGCGTTCCCTTCGACGAGACTGCAGACGACGTTCTCGACGTCGAAGGCGCCCCAACGGCCCACGGCGATGCGGAACTCATTCTGCCAGGCGAAGGAGGCAGGCTTGTTGAACGCGACCCGATCAGGAAGCGCCCAATCGACGATCGGGGGGCGCTCCGCCAGATGGTAGGTCACGGACCGGGCGATCGCGCCGACGTAATCGAGGCGTGACTTGGGGGTGGCGCGAGCGCGCAGCCGCCCCACCAAGCCATCCGGATCGAGCACCTCGACGCAGAACGGGCTCCGGAAACCCGCCGCGATGTCGGCCGAGAGCCGGTCGCTCGCGCACCAGACGAAGATGTCGCCACTGCGGGCCGACGCGACGAACGCGGTATCCGCGAGCACGACCTCGGTTCCGTCGGACCTCGTGACCTGCAGCCCGCCGGCCGGCGCATATGTTAGGACGCGATCGCCACCGTCCCCCCTCACGCCATCTGCCTCCAGGTTCCGGAAGTGCGAGAGCGGCCGGAGCAGCATCGCTCCATGCCGCAGGAACGCGTGCGCGTGACCTTCGTCGGTGAAATATTTGTAGACGGGCACGCGTCGATCATGGACCCGGCGGCGGCGCTCTGGAAGCGGGCATGGATTGGATCCTCGCGAAGCGGGATATTGCGGGCGCCGTGCCGCGCCGGTGCCGCGCCAACCGCCGACACTAATCTGGCGACGATGAGCGAGCGCCCGCCACGTCGAAGCCGTGAGGGGCGGGCGCTCGACCCTATGTCGCCATCTGAACGAATGTTGGTTTGCGAATGATCGTCGCCCGAAAGCGGCCGTTCCGCTTTCCACCACTAGCGTACATCCTTGGCCCGCGCGCCGCCTTCTGAACGAGCGGCAGCTTGCCGCGATCGACCACTCGGAAGCGGACCGACCGCTTGCCACCAATCCGTCCCACGAAGGTCCCCTGAACTTTGTCTGCCTGCTGCTGCCTTACGTGTCGCTTAGCCGATGGGGTTGGCCTCTGACAGCTTGCTCATCGAGGGTAGAAGGGGATAGTCAGGGGAGGCAAGCTCTCCAACAACCCCTTTGATTGCTGATGTCGTTGGAAAGTATGGTGGACGCACTTGGGCTCGAACCAAGGACCCGCTGATTAAGAGTCAGCTGCTCTACCAACTGAGCTATGCGTCCATTCGCTGGACAGGTGGTGGACGCACTTGGGCTCGAACCAAGGACCCGCTGATTAAGAGTCAGCTGCTCTACCAACTGAGCTATGCGTCCGTCGCCTGGGCGATGGGGCGGGCCGGGCTGGGCCGATCCGCCGTTGGAGCGGCGCCTTTAGCGAACCTTTGCGCGCACGCAAACCCTATTTTTCATATCGCGCGAAAAAAGCGTCAGAACCGGACCCGGTCGCGGTTCTCGCGGTCGATCGCCATCAGGATGCCGATACAGCCCAGCACCGTCATCTGGGCCGACCCGCCATAGCTGACGAGCGGCAGCGGGATGCCGACGACCGGCGCCAGCCCCATGACCATGCCGAGGTTGATCGCGACGTAGAAGAAGATGGTGGTGGCCAGCCCCCCGGCGACGAGCTTGGAAAAGCGCCCCTCCGCCCGCACGCCGACGCCCACGCCCCAGCGGACGAGCAGGATGAAGGCGGTGATGAGGAAGATTCCGCCGATCAGGCCCCATTCCTCGGCCATGGTCGCGAACACGAAGTCGGTATGCCCCTCCGGCAGGTAATCGAGATGGCTCTGCGTGCCGTTCAGGAACCCCTTGCCCAGGATGCCGCCGGATCCGATCGCGATTTTCGACTGGCTGATATGATAGCCGGTGCCGAGCGGATCGCTTTCGGGGTTGAGGAAGATCAGCACGCGGTTCTTCTGATAATCGTGCAGCAGGAAATTGAAGGCGAGGGGGGCGGCGATCGCCACGCCCAGCGCGCCGCCGATGAACAGGCGCAGCGGCAGGCCGGCGAGGAACATGACCGTCAGGCCACCCGCGGTAATCATCAGCGCGGTGCCGAGGTCGGGCTGGAGCATCACGAGGATCACCGGCACGCCGAGCATCGCCGCTGCAGGCCAGACCGCGCCGAACCGCCGGATTTCGCCGGCCGGCAACAGGTCGTAGAAGCGCGCGAGCGCCAGGACGATGGCCGGCTTCATGAATTCCGAAGGCTGTACCCGGATGAAGCCCAGGTCCAGCCAGCGCTGCGACCCGCCCTTCACCGCGCCGACCAGCTCGACCAGCACCAGCATGACCGTGATGACGGCATAGGCGGGCAGGGCGATCCCCTGCCAGAAGCTCATGCGGATGCGCGAGATGCCGATGGCGGCCAGCAGGAAGATCGCGAACGCCATGCCCTGTCGCGAGGCCCAGGGCTGCACGCTGCCGCCCGCAGCGGAGAACAGGACCACCAGCCCAAACCCGCCGATCGCGATCAGCAGGAACAGGACGCGCCACGGCAGCCTCGCCAGCGGGGCCGGGACGAAGCCTAGCCCGTGCGACGTCGTCTGGTTGATGCGCTTCATTCGGTCCGTTCGGTTACGTTGGATTGGGCGACCGCGGTGTCGGGTTCGCTCTGGTTGGACGCGGTGTCCACGACGTTGCTCGTGGCACCCTCCACATCGGCGGGTGTCGCGGGTACGGCGGTCACAGGGGCGGTCTGTTCCGCCTCGAACGCCTTCCACTGCGCATCCATCCGCGTCTGGACATCGCCGCCCCATTCGCGCTCCAGCGGCTCGAGGCGGGCCATCGCCTTGTCCCGGTCGAACAGCCACGACAGGATGTCGCTGGCGATCGGCGCGGCGGTGTAGATATGGCCGGAATGCTCCAGCACGACCGACACCGCGTAGCGCGGGGCGGCGGCCGGGGCATAGCCGATGAAGAGCGAATGGTCACGCATCCGGAAGGGGACGGCGCTGTCGCCCAGTACGCCGGTGCGTCGTTCCGCCATCGTGATGCGGCGGACCTGCGCGGTGCCGGTCTTGCCCGCCAGTTCGATCCCCGCCGGCAGCCCCTGAAAGCGTGAGCGTCCCGCGGTGCCGCCGCCATTGACCACGGCCCATGTCGCCTTGTGGACGGTGGCCAGCATCTCGGGATCGATGCCCATCGACGGCGCAGGCGTGTGCGGGGTGTCGAGCAGCAGGCGTGGTACGACGCGCCGACCCTGCGCCAGCCGTGCGGCCATGACGGCCAGCTGCAGCGGGTTGGTCAGCACATAGCCCTGCCCGATCGACGCGTTGACCGAATCGGCAACGGTCCATTTCTGCTTGTACTTGCGCAGCTTCCAAGCGCTGTCCGGCACGGTACCATAGCGCTGCGACTGAAACGGCAGCTCGAATTTCTGGCCAAGCCCCATTTCCCGCACGGTCGTCGCGAAGGAATCATACCCCAGCTCGCGGGCCATCGTGTAGAAATAGATGTCGCAGCTTTGGGCGACCGCACCGATCATATCGAGCGGCCCGTGGCCGCCGCGCTTGTGACAGTGGAAGCGGCCGGTGCCGACCTGCAGCACGCCCGAACAATTCACCCGCCGATGCGGATCGATGCCCGCGCGCAGGATGGCAAGGCCGTGCATCGGCTTGACCGTCGATCCCGGCGGATAGAGGCCCTGCAGCGTCTTGTTCATCAGCGGGATGTGATCGTCGCCCGACAGCATCTTCCATTCGAGCCGGCCGATGCCGTCCGAAAAGCTGTTCGGATCGTAGGCGGGCATCGACACCATGGCCAGCACATCACCGGTGACCGCATCCATCACCACCGCCGACCCGGAGTTGGGGCCAAGACGGCGGGCGGCATATTCCTGCAACCCCAGGTCGATGGTCAGCCGGACGTTGCGTCCCTGTTTGTCGGGACGTGTTTCCAGTTCGCGTACGATCTGTCCGCGCGCCGTCACCTCGACCCTCTTCTGTCCCGCGATGCCGCGCAGTTCGGACTCGAGGTTCTTTTCCAGGCCGTCCTTGCCCAGCTTGAATCCTGGCGTGACCATCAAGGGGTCGCGGGTTTCCTTGAACTGCTCCGCCGTTGCCGGCCCGACATAGCCGGTCAGGTGCGCGACGGCGGCGCCAGGGGGATAGCTGCGCGAAAAGCCGCGCGTCGGCTGCACGCCGGGCAATTCGGGCAGACGCACGCTGACGGCGGCAAAGCGTTCCCAGTCGAGATTCTCGGCAACCTGTACCGGGGTGGAGTTTCCGGCGCGCTTCAGGTCGGTCTGAATCCGGGCCATGTCCTCCGGCGTCAACGCCAGCAGGCTACGCAGCTCGCCCAGCACACGGTCGCGATCTTCCAGGCGATCCGGGATCAGGTCGACGCGGAAATCGGTGCGGTTGTTGGCGATGGGCGCGCCGTGGCGATCGATGATCCAGCCACGGCGCGGCGGGATCATCGTCTGGTTGACGCGGTTCTTTTCGGAAAGGACGTTATAGCGTTCGTTCTCGGCAACCGACAGCCATGCCATCCGCCCGGCGAGCACGACCCCGACCGCCACCTGCGCCCCGCCCAGCACCATTGCTCGCCGGGAAAAGCTGAATGCCTGTGCGGCCTCGGTGACGATCCTGCTCATTCATCCTCGCTACCACCAAGTGCCGTACATAGCCGTGTGGCGGCCGGGAACAACGCTACCGATACGACGATCTGGAACAACAGCACGGTGTCGACATGCGCCGACAGGCTGGTGGCAAAGGCACGGCCCGCGACCAGGCAGACGGCGATCGCCCCGCCCGCCAGCAGCCAGTCCTGCCAGAAATCGCGCGCCACCAGGCGGGTATCGACCAGATCGAGCATCAACGAGCTAAGCTGCCACAACAGCACCGCGCTGCCCAGAGGCTGACCGCTGACAAGGTCGTCGAACAGGCCAAGCGGTGCCGCTGCCCAGACGGGCAGCGCGCCCGGTCGCAGCAACCGCCAGCCAAGAAACATCAGCAACCCGCACGGAGGCAGGAACGGCACCGTCGCCACGACCGGCAGCAACGTGACGAGCGAGCCGGTAAGGATGCTTGCGACCGCCCTGCGCGTCAGGGCGCGTTCGGACCGGTCGTCGTCGGGACCGAGCAGTTTCATTCGGCGTCGGGCTTGGGCGTCGGCGTTGCGGTTGGCGTCGGTCGGGGAACCGGCGCGGACAGGAAGGCACGTTCGACCAGCGCGAAGTCCAGCCCGTCCGGTTCGGCAAAGACGCGCGCCGGGGCGACGTCGCGCTGGCTGCGGGCGACACGCGCGACCGGCACGCCCGGCGGATAGATGCCGCCGGTCCCTGACGTGACGAAGACGTCGCCCGCCAGCAGCGGGGCGTTGGCGACGCCGGCCGCACGCACCTCGACCATGCCGTTGCCCAGCCCGACGATGATCGCCGACAGTCCGTCGCGGGTGCGGCGGACCGGCACGATGCTTTCGGGATCGATGATGAGCAGGACGCTGGCGGTGTTCGGGCTGGTTTCGATCACCCGACCGATCAGGCCGTTCGG
>CAJYRU010000367.1 GCA_913777295.1 uncultured Sphingomonas sp.
TCTGCCCCAGCTTCATCGCCGCCCCGCGCAGGTGCGACAGCCGGTCGGCCATGCGCTTCGCATTGGCAGGCGTCAGGATCAGGTCGCCCATGCGCGGTCGTTCCCCGCTGGCGATGCGGCGCGCGCCTTCGGCCAGCATCCCGCCCGCGATCCCGCCGGCAAGACGCCCGAAACCGGACAGGCGCGACAGGCGGCCGCTGGGCACGGCACGGCCGGGGCGAAGGGGTTCGTCGGTCATGGAGAGTGGAGCGAGCGGGCGGGGTGGTAGTTCCCATGGGTGCCCGAAGGGGTGGGATAAGGGCCTTTGGGATAACGTTATCCCTTTATCTTTCGGTTTCCATGAAAAAGGGATAACGCTCGTGCTATGTTGGACTTGAGCGCACAGCAGACCCGGCAGCTGATCGATTGCGAACAGCTTTATGCGACCTATCGCGACACGATCCGCGAGCTGGCGACGCGCTATGCCGGGTCGATGACATGGAAGACTGTCAAGGAGCGGACCTATCTGTACCGCAAGACCGACGGCATCTGGAAAAGTCTGGGCGCAGAGGACGATCGCACGCGCGAGGCCCATGCCGCCTTTCATAGCGGGCGCGATGCCTTGCGCGAGCGCCGCGACCGGCTCGACCAGCGATTGCGCGAGATGGCCCCGGTCAACCGGGCGCTGCGCCTTGGCCGGGTGCCGCTCACCTCGGCACGGATCATCCGCCGGCTCGATCGGGAAGGGATGCTGGGCTGCGGGCTGAAGATCGTCGGTACCCATGCGCTCTACGCCTATGAAATGATGGGCGGGGTACAGCTGGGCGAGGAGGCGATGACCACGATGGATATCGACATCCTGTACGATGCGCGCCGGTCGTTGAAGATCGTGGGCGATGTCCGGGCGGACGGGCTGATCGGGCTGTTGCAGGGGCTGGACGGCAGCTTCCATGCCACCGCTCCGGGCAGTTTCCGGGCGGTCAACGATACGGGCTATATGGTCGACCTCATCACCCCGGCGACGCGGTTTCCGGCCGATGCGCGTGCGCCGGCGCGGATCGGGGAGCCGGCCGACGACTTGGTGGCGGTGGAGATTGCCGGGCTGGCGTGGCTGGAGAATGTGCCGGTGGTCGAACGGATCGTCATCGACGAGAAGGGGCTGCCCCTGTGGATGGCGGTGCCCGACCCCCGCGCCTTCCTGTGCCACAAGCTATGGGTCGCCGGTCGGGCCGATCGCGACGTGATGAAGCAGCGCCGCGACCGGCATCAGGCGTACACGCTGGCCGAAATGCTGGCGACGCGGTTGCCGGCGATGCGGATCGACGATCCGGCGCTTGCGGCCGTGCCCAGGGCGCTGCGCGAACCGGGGGCGGCGCTGCTGGCGTCGTTCGCCGGTGGTGACGCGGCGGGGTGGGACGACTGATCCCATGCCCGCCGCGCGTCGCTCAGAACGATGCCGACACCGTCACGCCATAGGTCCGCGGGTCGCCGGGCTGGCCGACGATCAGGCCGGTATTGCCCGACTGGGTCGCCAGCAGTTCGTAGTAATTCTGGTCGAAGGCGTTGCGCAGCCATAGGAACGCGTTCCACCCTTTGTCCGCACGGTAGCCGAGGCGGAAGTTCGAGATGCTGTAGCCATCGATATACGTGTAGGCCGAGGGCGACGGGTTGGACGAGAAGCGCGAGCGATAGCTGCCGTCATAGCCGAGATACGCATTGCCGTCGGTCGTGCCGATCCGGGCCGGCAGGGTATATTCCGCGCCATAGCTGAACGCCCATTTCGAGATGCCGGGCAGGCGCTGTCCCGACACGTCGCACGCGGTCGGGCTGATCCCGCCGGGGGTGCCCGGCGCGCTGGCGCTCTGTCCCGCCGCCGCTGCCGTGCCGCCGGCCAGTTCGGGCGGGCAGGGGGCGTCGGTGAAGCGGACGTACTTCGCATCGGTGTACGCCGCATTGGCATAGAGGTTCAGCCGCTCGGTCGGGCGGAAGGCGGTGTCGAGTTCGATCCCGCGCGTGCGCACGGCGTCTGCATTGGCGAGGTAGCCGCGCAGCACGCCCAGCTGGCCGTTGGTCACCGTCGCCTGATAATCGCTGATGTCGGTCCAGAAGGCGGCGAGGTTGGCGGTCACCCGCCGGTCGAGCCACTGGGTCTTCACGCCGACTTCGTAATGGTTGACCCGTTCGGGCTTCACCTGCGCCGCCGCGAGGATCGGGTTGTTGTTGCCGTCCAGCGGCAGGCCCGACAGGTTGATGCCGCCCGATTTGTAGCTGCGCGCATAGGTCGCATAGGCATGGACGTCGCGTGCCACGTCATAGGCGAGGGTGACGTCGCCCGACACGTTCCAGTCGTCGAAATCGGGGCGATAGCTTTGCGGCGCCAGCACGCCGCAGCGGTCGCGCGTCACGCTGCTGGCGGCCTGCGATGCCGCCGAACAGTTGAGCAGCGCGCCGGTGCCGGTGGTGACGACCGAGACGTAATCGCCGGTCTTCTTGTCGTAATTGACGCGCAGCCCCGGCGCGATCGACAGTGCGTCGGTCAGGTGCCAGGTCAGCTTGCCGAACACCGCCGCGCTGGTGTTGGCAAAGCCGATGGTGTTGCGCGCGGTCAGGCCGTTCAGCACCGCGGGATTGTTCGCATTGGCGCCGGTCGGGTTGAGCAGGAAACGCGACGCCGCCGGCCCCTGTACCTGCAGCCCCTGCGTATCGATCGTCTGGTGGAAATAGAACAGCCCGGCGACATAATCGACCGCGCGTTTCCCGTTCGACGCGATGCGCAGTTCCTGGCTCCACTGGCGCTGCTGCGACGGATTGGCCGACACGGTGGTGATCGGCAGGCCGATGAAATCGCGGTCGTTCGACGGGTCCCAGTTCCAGAAACGCCACGCACTGACCGAGGTCAGCGTCGCCGCGCCCAGATCGAGATTGCCGACCAGCGAGACGCCGCCCAGCTCCTGTCGCGCGCGAAGCGGAGTGTCGAGGTCGGTCAGCCGGTCGAACGCGTTCGTCGACGGCGGGGCATAGCCGAAGGCGGCGGCCAGCGCGGCATATTGGCGGGCGAGCGGCCGCTGCGTCGTGCCGGTGCGGACATAGATTTGCGCGCAGCAATCCGGGTTCTGGTGGCCGTAATCGCCGTACAGCGTGATATCGAGATTGGCGGCGGGCTTCCACAGCAGCTGCCCGCGCACGCTCTGATTATCCTGCGCATTGGCATAGCCGCCCAGCACCGTGTTGCGGATCGTGCCCCGCCGCGACGTGACTGAGGCCGAGATGCGCGCGGCCAGCGTGTCGCCGACGAGCGGGCCGGAGGCGGAGGCCTTCGCCTGGATGAAGTCGTAATTGCCGGTGGTCAGTTCGACGCGCGCTTCGGGGGTGAAGCTGGGTTTGCGCGTGGTGATGTTGATCGCGCCCGCCGTCGTGTTCTTGCCGTACAGCGTGCCCTGCGGCCCGCGCAGGATCTCGATGCGTTCGGTGTCGGTGAAGTCGAACGTGGCCGAGGCGATGCGGCTGTAATAGACGCCGTCGACATAGATGCCGACGCCCTGTTCGATGCCGTCATTGGTCAGGCCGAACGGCGCGCCGAGGCCGCGGATGTTGGCGGCGCTGTTGCGCGGGTTGGTCGAATAGAATTGCAGCGTGGGCTGCAGCTGCGTCAGGCGGTTGACGTTGTACGCGCCGGTATCGGCCAGCGTCGTGCCGCCGATCACCGACATGGCGATCGGCACCTGCTGCACCGTTTCTGCGCGGCGGCGGGCGGTCACGACGATCTCCCCGCTTTCGGCAGGAGCAAGGCGGCCGGTGTCGCGGCGCTCGTCTTCCTCCGGCGTCTGCACGACGGGTTCGGGGGGCGGCGCAGGCTGTGCGGCGACCTGCGCCAGAATCAGCGCCAACGACAATGCCATGCGTAATCTCCCTGTCTGTGATGGGAGAATGGCGCAGGCCTATATGTCCAGCAACAACGTAGGAATTTAGCGCGCCCTAGTTTGGCTTTGGGGAAGCAGCACGCGCACAGACTTTCAGAAAAGCGACGATCTGCCGTACTTGTAAAAGGTAACATGCATAACCTTTATTATGGATGCCGGAACCGATGCCATGTTAAGGATTGGCGATGCACCGCGACGACCTTTGCCACGCGATCCGCGAGCGGCTCGAACGGCTGCCGGATCCCTACGCCGCGCATTACGGCGTGGTGCCGCCGCCCCCGCCAGAGGGCGCGATACCGCTCGGGCAGGGGATGGCCGACCATCGCCGGGCGGTGGCGGCACTGGCG
>CAJYRU010000368.1 GCA_913777295.1 uncultured Sphingomonas sp.
CGGTCAGCTTGTAGCGGATCGATGCATCGACGTTGGCGATCGAATCATAGCCTTCGAAGATGTTGCCGGTGCCCGACCCGCCATCGACATAGGGCCCGCGATAGGCGACCGAGGTACGCGCGCTGAACTTCGCATCCTCGTAATAGAGCGTCGCGTTGAACTGGCGCTTGGACACATTGTACAGCGTTTCGGTACGCGTCACGGTCGGCAGCGTGCCGCCGGGCGTCGTCGCCGGACCCTGTTGCGTATAGTCCGCGCTCGACCGGACGAAGGTCGCGTTCACGATCCCCCCGAAATTGTGCAAGAAGCCCGGCAGGAAGCGGAACGGCGCCTGCAGTGCGACTTCGATCCCGTCGAGCGTCGCGCCCTGGCCGTTGCTGGTGGTCGAGATCGTCCAGATGTCCTGCGATTGCAGCGCGGGGTTCAGCGCGGCGGGCGCGGACGATACCAGCACGTTCGGCGACAGCCCGGTTTCGGTGAAGGTGCCGCTGCGCGAGATGGCGACCGGGAAGCTCGCCACGTCCTTGCGGAACAGCGCGACCGAGAAGGCCGATTGCGGCGCGAAATACCATTCGGCGGCCAGGTCGAAATTGGTCGCACGGAACGGTTCGAGGAACGGATTGCCGCTGGTCACGCGGAAGTTGAACCCGTCGGCCGACCCGCCCGGCGTCAGGTTGCCCAGCGACGGACGGGTGATGACCTTTGCGATCGCACCGCGCACGATGATGTCGGGCGTGGGATAGAGCGCGACGTTCATCGAGGGCAGCCAGTCCTCGTAATCGCGCTTCACCGTCACGTTGACGCCGCTGTTGATGCCATAGGACGACTGGTCGGTGCGGACATAGCGGATGCCGGCATTGGCGGCATATTCGAGGCCGAACACGGTGCCCTTGGCATCGAATTGCAGATAGCCGCCCTTCGTCTCCTCGGTCACGCCACGGTTGTTGCCGACGTCGAGCGCGAGCGGGCGGTTGTAGAGGCCGGTGTATTGGGTGGTGGCGTCGAGGTTCGGGATCAGCCACTGGGTGGTGGTGCCAGCCGGCGCCTTCGCCCCCTTCAGCGTGAACAGGTCGGCCAGCTGCGGCGTCACCTGGAACCCGTACACCGCGGTCGGGCCGAAGGCGGTGCTGGCCGAACAGGTGATCGTGCCCAGCACGAGGTCGCGCCCGCCATTGCCGCATACCGACGTATCGCGGGTGAACGACGTGGTGTCATAGTCATAGCGCCGCCACACGCCACCAACGCGGACCTGGAACCCTTCCGCCACGTCCCATTCGGTGCGCAGCTGCGCGGTCTTGAACTGGTTCACCACGTCGGACGGGCGGTCGCGGATTTCGGCCAGCTGGAAATTGGCCGGATCGGTCACGCTGGTGCCGAAGGCCAGCAGTGGCGAATTCTTGTCGCTATAGTCGAAACGATAGCCCTGCGCATCGCGGTCGTCGAACACGACCGTGGTTTCGACCGGCACGCTGGCATCGGACTTCGAAAAGCCGCCGAGCAGGGTGAAGCGGAACTTGTCGCCGACATCCTGGTCCCAGGTGCCGCCGATCTGGTAGAATTCGGTCTGCGACTGGCGCAGATAATGTTCGGTGCGGACCCAGGCGTCGTTCAGCGTCGCCGACACCATGTTGTTGTTCGAATCATAGGTCGGGTTCAGCACGTCGATCTGCCGCTCGTTCGAGCGCAGCAGCACTTCGCCCCATTTCTCCCGCCGGTCGGCGCGGAAGCGCGAATAGAGGCCGTCGATCGACACCTTGGTCGCATCGATCGGCGACCATTGCACGCTGCTGGTGATACCCAGGCGCTCGCGGCTGTGGGTCACCTCGCCATAGCGCGGAATGCGCGGGTGGAACGCCAGCGCCGCCTTGTCGCACGCCGCGCTCGACACATAGCTGCCGCCCCGGTTCGGCGCGGTCCAGCAGCGCGTGCCGTCGACGGAATCGAACCGTGCCTGTGCCCAGCGGACGGTGTTGTTGCCGATCTCCTTGGTCACCGTGTCCTGGTACGCGACCGAGACCGATGCACCGAGCGTACCGTCGGGCGACTTCCAGCCGATCAGCCCGGCAAATCGCGGGCCGACCGTCTTCGACAGGTCGTTATAGTTGGCGACCGCCGAGGCGGCGACGGTCACGCCGGTCTTGCCGGCCAGCGGGTTGCCGGTGTTGAGGTCGACGACGGCACCCAGCGACCCTTCGTCCAGATCGGCCGAGGCGGTCTTGTGGACGACGATCGAGCTGAACAGTTCGGAGGCGAAGACGTTGAAATCGAACGAGCGGTCACGATTGGCCGAGGCGCCGTCGCTCGACGTGGTGACCGTTTCCAGCCCGTTGACGCGCACGCGGGTGAATTGTGCGCCGAGACCACGCACGGTGATCGCACGGCCTTCGCCGCCGTCGCGCTGTATCGCGATGCCGGGAATGCGCTGCAGCGATTCGGCGAGGTTCTGATCGGGGAATTTGGCGATGTCCTCCGCCACGATCGCATCGACCGCGCCGACCGACTGGCGCTTGACGTTCAGCGCAGCGTTCAGCGACGCGCGAAAGCCGGTGACGACGATCTCCCCCTCGGCATCCTCGGCGGTCTGTACCGGGTCGGACGCGGCGGGCGCCTCCTGCGCCTGTGCGGCACCGGCAACGGCGATGAGCGACGTCGCGGTGAGCAGCGCGCGAATGAAACGGCGATCGTTGCGAACTTCCATGGCAATCCCTCTCCCTGCATGATGACACCGGGAGCAATTGGGGCGCTCCGCCGGTCATCCAGCTATCGGCGACACGGATCCCGGTTCGGGTCGTGCCTCCGTCGATCCTCCCCGCAGCGGTATGATCCGCCGCGAGAATCCGGTTTTGCCGTTTTCGGCTTGAGAAACCGGTGTCAACACGACATTGTGCCGTCACGACGAAGCTGTCAAGAAGCGCGCGGAGAGGAAATCGATATGAACCGACGGATCGCCCTGGCCCTGTCCGGCCTGCTGCCGATTGCGATGATCGCGCCCGCTGCGCCTGCGCAGACTGTCACCACGCCGGCGGGGGGCAGCGCCTTTCCGGGGGCGCAGGGCTGGGCCGCGGCGACGCCCGGCGGGCGTGGCGGGCGGATCATCCGCGTCACGACGCTGGCCCCGGACGGCCCCGGATCGTTCAAGGCGGCGCTGGAGGCGAAAGGCCCGCGCATCGTCGTGTTCGAGGTGGGCGGGGTGATCGACCTCGGCCGCACGACGCTGACCATCACCGAACCGTTTCTGACCATCGCCGGACAGACCGCACCGTCGCCGGGCATCACGCTGATCCGCGGCGGGATCGATATTCGCGCGCATGACGTGATCGTCCGCCACCTGCGCGTGCGGCCCGGCCTAGACGGACAGCCGAAGCGATCGGGGTGGGAGGTCGATGCGATGAACACCGTGTCGGCACACAACGTCATCGTCGACCATTGCACGATGAGCTGGGCGTTGGACGAGAATCTGTCCGCCTCCGGCCCGCGCTTTGCCGGCACGACGCCCGACGACTGGCGGCGCGGGACCAGCCACGACATCACTTTCAGCTACAACCTGCTGTCCGAGGGGCTGGCCGATGCCAGCCATCCCAAGGGCGAGCACAGCAAGGGGTCGCTGATCCACGACAACGCCACCAACATCCTGATCTGGCGCAACATCTATGCCCATAATGTCGAGCGCAGCCCGCTGCTGAAAGGCGGCGTGCAGGCGGCGGTGGTCAACACCCTGATCTACGACCCCGGCACGCGCGCCGTGCATTACAACCTGATGGCGCTGGAATGGGCCGGGCATGACTATCAGGAGGGCAAGCTGTCAGCGGTCGGCAACGTGCTGCGTGCCGGGCCGTCGACCGATGCGAACCTGCCGTTCCTGATGCTCGGTGGCGATGGCGACCTGCGCTATCACGGGCACGATAATGTCGCGGTCGACAAGCATGGCGGCCCGCTGCCGATGTTCGGCCGCTATGGCGTGACGCGGGCGAAGCTGATCGAGGCGAAGACGCCGCCGGTGTGGCCGACCGGGCTGCCGGTACTGCCCGCGCAGGATGTCGAGACGCATGTGCTGGCCAATGCCGGTGCGCGGCCATGGGACCGCGATGCCGACGACATCCGCGTGCTGTTCTTTGTCGCCGAGGGGCGCGGAAAGATCATCGACGACGAACGGCAAGTAAGCGAATATCCCCATCCGGTGCCGACGACGGCACCGTTCGTCGAGGGGGAGTGGGATCTGGTGACGATGGAGCCGAAATCGGGACGCTATCCGGGGCAGAAGGGGCCAATTCAGGAATCGCTGTCGACACGTGACCGGGCGATGCGGCAATGATCGTGCGGCTGATCGTCACGCTGCTGGCGTTGCTGTTCGCGGTGCCGGGCCAGGCGGCGCAGCGGGTGCTGTTGTTCCACCGGGCGACCGGGTTCGTGCATGATTCGATCCCCGTGGCCGTCGTCGCGCTGACGAAGATGGTGCGCGAGCGTGGCATGGAGCCGGTCGCCAGCGACGATCCGGCGGTGTTCGACCAGCCGCTGGCCTATGCCGCGATCGTGCTGGTGTCGACCACCACCGACCCGAAGCGGCCGGAGAGCGAATGGTTCGTGGGGCCACGCCGGGATGCGCTGCAACGCTATGTCGAGGGCGGCGGGGGCATCGTCGCGATCCATGCGGCGGCAGATTCGCATTACAACTGGCCCTGGTATGCGCGGATGATGGGCGGGCGCTTTGCCCAGCATCCGCCGGGCACGCCGGAAGCCGATGTCACGCGCACGCCGCACCGGCATCCGGCGACCGAGGGCCTGCCCGCCCGGTTTCGCATCGCCGACGAATGGTATGGCTTTGGCGACCTGTCGACCGACCTCGACCATCTGCTGACGTTCGATCCGCAGTCGATCGGCGCGCGCGACGTGAACCCGAAGCCGCTGGCGTGGGCGCATCGCGTGGGGAAGGGGCGGGTGTTCTACACCGGCCTTGGCCATCGCAAGGAAAGCTGGAGCGATGCGCGCGTGCTGGCCCATGTCGGCGGGGCGCTGGACTGGGCGACCGGGCGGCGGCGGTGACTTAACGTCGCCTTCGCCTTCAACGGGATGACGTTGGGGGTGGCCGTCCTCACGTCCCCGGCTGGATATAGGGGAAGCGGGCGAAGAGTTCGCGTTCCCAGCGGCGGGGATCGTCGACCACGCGGCTGATCGTGT
>CAJYRU010000369.1 GCA_913777295.1 uncultured Sphingomonas sp.
TCATCCGTGCGCGTACCGCCTTCGACGCCGCGACGGCGTTGGCACCGGGCGTGAGCTGGATTCCGACCGAAGCCGCCGCCTTGCCGTTCTCGCGCGTGTCGTTGCCGAAGCTCTGTCGCCCGAGCTCAATGCGGGCGACCTTGTCCAGCGTCACCGACGACCCGTCGCTATTGGCCTTCAGGATGATAGCGGCGAAATCCTCTGGCGTCTTGAGCTGACCGTCAGCCGTCAGCGGGACCAGCACGCGCTGGCCATTGGCGGTGGGCTCGGTGCCCAGCGCGCCAGGGGCGATCTGGACATTCTGTTCGGTGATCGCGGCCGTCACGTCGGTGGCGGTCAGGCCATATCCTGCGAGCTTAGCGGGATCGATCCAGATGCGCATGGCGCGCTCGGCCGAGAAGTTCTGGACGCGCCCGACACCAGGGATGCGCTTCAGTTCGTCGACGATGTTGCGCGTCATGTAATCGGACAGCTCGACCTCGTCCTGCCGCCCGTCGGACAACAGGCTGACGATCATCAGGAAGCCGGACGAAGCGGATTCGACCGTGACGCCGGTCTGGCGCACCACCTGCGGCAGGCGGGGCTCGATCGTCTTCAGCCGGTTCTGCACATCGACCTGCGCCATTTCCGGGTTGGTGCCGGGGCGAAAAGTCGCGGTGATCGTCGCCGAACCCGAGGTGTCGGCCGAACTCTCGAAATAGAGCAGGTTCTTCACGCTCGACAGCTCGCGCTGCACCAGTGAGACGACGCTGTCGTTCAGCGTCTGCGGCGTGGCACCAGGATAACTGGCGAAGATGCTGACCGTCGGCGGCGCGACGCTGGGGAAGCGGGCGACCGGCATTTGCGGGATGGCGATGACGCCCAGCAGGACGATCGCGATGGCGATCACCCAGGCGAAGATCGGGCGGTTGATGAAGAATTGCGCCATGGTTCAGCCCGCCGCCCCGCCACGCCAGGGGCGTTGGTTGACCGGGGTGCCGGGCTGGACGCGGTCCTGCCCCTCGACGATCACGGTTTCGCCCGCGCGCAGCCCCGACTGGATAACATAGCGGCCACCGATCAGCGGGCCGAGCGTGACGCGGCGGAGATGCACCCGGTCCTGTCCGCCGACGACGCTGACCTGCGGCGTGCCGTCGCCTGCGCGGGTCACGGCCTGTTGCGGCACGGTCAGCGCAGCGGGCATCCTTGCGCGCGGCAGGCGGGCGCGGACGAACATGCCGGGCAACAGCTGCTCGCCGGGATTGGGCACTTCGACCCGGACCAGCGCATCGCCGGTGCCCGGATCGACGGCGATCCCAGAAAACAGGATGCGCCCCTGTACCGGATGGCTCCGTCCCGAAGGGGTGAGGATCTCGACCGGCCCGGCCGCCGCACCCTTCGCGCGCAATTCGGAATAGCGTTCGGCGGGTTGCCGGACATCCACATAGACCCGGTCGATCTGCTGAATCGTCGCCAGCGGGGTGGCGTCGGCCGCCGTCACCAGCGCCCCCTCGGTGACATTGGCCGGTCCGATCCGCCCGGCGATCGGCGCGGTCACCCGCGAAAAGCCCAGGTCGATCCGGCGGCGGCGCCAGGTGGCGCGGGCTTCGGCCAGTTCCGCCGCCGCCTGATCACGCGCCGCGACCGCGTCGTCATAGCTTTGGCGGCTGATTGCATCGGCCGCTACAAGGGGTTTCAGCCGGTCGGATTGGGCAAGGGCGCGCGCATAGGCGGCACTGGCCTTTTGCACGGTCGCCTGCGCGGTGTCGGCATCAGCACGATAGGGGGCTGGGCTGATCTGGAACAGTATCTGCCCGGTGCGCACCGCCGCACCCTGTTCGAACAGGCGGCGCTGGATGATACCGCCGACCTGCGGGCGGATCTCGGCCGTGCGGAAGGCCACGACCCGGCCGGGCAGCTCGTCGGCGGCGGTGACCTCGGTCGGTGCGACACGCATGGTCAGCACGGTGACCGGGTCCGCCGGGGCGGCGGGGGCCTCGGCGGAGCAGCCGCTGAGCGAGGCCGCCATCGCCATCATGATCGGCAGGGCGGGGAGCGTGCGGCAAGAGAGAGATCGACCCATCATGCTGCCGCCTATCCGCGCGGGTCGTTGCGCCTGCGTCGAGATTGTGTGGAGGCTTTGTGGAGGCGGGCTGGCGGCGTGGGCTGTGCCACTGATAGGAACGACGTCATGCTCAATGGACCCGCCGCATGAACCCGCTCGTGCTGATCGCCGAAGACGATCGCGATATCGCTGAGATCATTCGCGCCTATCTGGAGCGCGAGGGGTTCCGGACCGTTCATGCCAGCGACGGGCGCACCGCGCTCGACCTGCATCTTGCGTTGAAGCCTGACATTCTGTTGCTCGATATCTCGATGCCGCTGGTCGACGGCTGGGGCGTGCTGTCCGAGGTGCGGCGGCGGGGCCATACGCCGGTCGTCGTCACCACCGCGCTTGACCAGGACATCGACAAGCTCCAGGCGCTGCGCATCGGGGCCGATGATTATGTCGTCAAGCCGTTCAATCCGGTCGAGGTGGTCGCCCGGGTCAAGGCGGTGTTGCGGCGCGCGGGCGGCGACGGGGCGAACGGCGTGCTGCGTGTCGGCCCGGTCGAGATCGACACGACCGCGCACATGGTCCGCACGGAAAGCGGCGACGTGGCGCTGACCC
>CAJYRU010000370.1 GCA_913777295.1 uncultured Sphingomonas sp.
TTCATATGGGGTACGCTCGATTCCCCCACCCCGACGATCCCGACCTCTTCGGATTCGACGAGGCGGACCGATACGCCGCGCCCCAGATAGGTGGCGAGCGCCGCCGCTGCCATCCATCCCGCGCTGCCGCCGCCCAGCACGACGATCGAACGGATGCGGTTGTCGGTCATGCGGCGTGCGGCTCCGAGATGCGCGGCGATCGGCGACGCGCCGGGCGTCCTATCGGCGAATTCGGTCCCGTATGCGAGATGCGTACGGGACCGAAGCGTTCAGAATTTGAAGGTCGCGCCGGCGAACAGGATCCGGCCCGAATAGCCGTTGGTCCAGAAACGAGCCTTCGTATCGTCGCCCAGATGCTGGCGCAGTTCCGACTTGGTCAGGTTCAGCACCGAAGCCGACAGCACCAGCTGCGGCGTCAGGTTGTACGCGACGTTCAGATCCACCTGCTCATAGGGTTCGGTATAAATCGTCAGCTGGTTATGCGTACCGTTCACGACCTCGCCCCGGCGGTTGTACGATGCGCGGGCCAGGAATTTGTCGTTTTCGTAGAACAGCGTGAAGTTCGCCTGGTTCTTCGCACTGCCGACCAGCGGCGACCGGGCGACCTCCTGCCCGTTCAGCACGACGGCGGCGAGGTTCGTGTCGTTGAAGGTCAGGTTGGCCTGATACCCCACGCCGAAATCGAACGTATGCTGGGCATAGAATTCGATGCCCTGCGACACGCCGTCCCGCCCGTTGGCCTGGGTCGAGAAGTTGCGGACGTTCACCGTTTCGCCGCCGATCGTCACCGCCTGATCCTGCGACACGGGCACGACGAAGTTCTTCACGTCCTTGCGGAACAGGCCGATGCCGATCACCGATCCGCGATGGTAATACCATTCGAGGCCGATGTCGTACTGCCACGCCTGGAACGCCTCCAGGTCCTTGTTCGAACCGCTGCCGGTCCAGCCGGGCTGGCTGGTGCCGCCACCGGCCACGCGGTCGCTGCTATATTCCTCCGACACGAAATTCAGCGCACCGGGGAAGGCGAGGTTGGTGAACGCCGGCCGGGCGATGACCTTCGCCACCGCGCCGCGCACGACGAGGTTCGGCGTCGCGTCGAAGGCGAGGTTCAGGCTGGGCAGGACGTCGGTGTAGGTCTTTTCCAGCGTGTTCAACTCGAACGTCTTCTGGCGCACCTCGGCCCGGACGAAGCCGCTTTCGCAGATCTGGTTCGCCGCACCCGGCGTACAGGCGAGCGGACGGCCATCGGGACCATCGGCGAAATAATCGAGGAAGCGTTCGACCGCATCGGTCGATTCCGCGCGCTGCCGGGTATGGACGACGCGCACGCCCCAGTTGCCGCGCAGGCGGTCGCTCTTCACATTGGCCTGCAGATAGCCCGACCAGATCTTCTCACCCACATTGTAGATGAAGTCCGGCTCCTCGAACCGCACCGACCCGCCATAGCGATCGTCGAGATAGCTCAGATAGTTGGTGAAGTTGATGCCGGGGAACACGTTCGCGGCGAACCCGCCGGGGATGTTCGTGATCGGGTTCGATAGGAAGAACTCCGGCCGCGCGGTGCTGGCCGTCGTGTCGCACTGCTGATACCGGGTGGTCGTAGCCGGGCAGTACCAGACGGAGTTGCCGGTGTTACGATGCACCGTGCCGTCGCGATATTTCACGCCGAACTGCAGCGAATCGAACGCGCCGTTCCCGACCAGCCACGTGCCGTCGGCCTGGCCGTAATATTGCGAGATGCGGGTGTTGATCCACGACGAGTCGGTCGATCCCACGTCGACCTCGGCAAAGCCACCCAGGATGCGGTCCTGCAGATCGGGCGAGAAGGTCATGGTCGGCGTGCCGGTCAGGTCCCACGCGCTGAAGCGGTTGCCGGGCTGATAGGCGCCATTCACCGCCACGCGCGGCTTGGCCGACATGCGGAAGTTGATCGACGGCCCGCCTTCGGACCAGGTACGGCCGAGCTTCAAGACGCCGACGAAATTGTCGCTCTTATATTCCGCTTCGAAATCGGCGGTCTGCGACAGCGCTTCCTCGCGGCTGTAGCCGCCGGTCAGCTGCGGGGTCGGCACGGTGCAGTCGTCGGGACCCCAACCGCCCGGACGCTGGCCACCGGCCGCCGCCTCGGCCTCGCTGCAATAATATTTCTTGCCGTTGACCAGGCTGAACTGCGCACCGGTGACGATCGTCCCGCTGGGGTCGAAGGTCAGCTTGTCGAGCAGACGCCCGCCGGCCCAGTTGCCGTCGCCGGCATAGCGGGCGATGTTCCACTCCGGAATCTTCAGCGAGTTGTTGACGTAATCGCCGGTCAGGTTGAACCGGAAGTAGTTCGCGGTCAGCGTCAGACCATCGGTCGGCCGCCACTGCGCGGTCGCCTGAATACCTAGGCGTTCGCGGTTCTCGTCACGGATGCCGAAGTTGACGGCGGTCGGCATGAAGAAGCCCGAATAGCGCCGGCCATTCTGGTCGTTGAAGCCCGACTGACCCCACCATTCGCTCGGCTGCGGCGAGAACGGCGTGCCGTTGACGTCGACGCCGCTGCGCGCAGGATTCTGATCGTACCACAGCCAGTCCTCGGTCGTGGCGCTCATCGTCCGCGTCTGGCGCTTCTGCCACGTCGCGCTGACCAGCACGCCGAACGTCTCGTCCTTGTTCTTCCACGACAGCTGGCCCGACAGCTGCGGGTCGACGCCCTTGGTCGTGTCGGCATAGGTGCCCTCGGCTGTCAGAAAGCCCGACCATGCCGGCAGGTCGAGCGGTCGGCGGGTGTGCAGGATCACCGTGCCGCCGATGCCGCCTTCGTCGATGCGCGCCTCGGACGACTTGAACAGCTCCGCCTTGCCCAGCAGGTTGGACGGCATCAGCAGGAAGTTGAACGAACGGGTCGCCTCGCTGTTCGTCTCCGACGTCGCGATATAGTTGCCGTTGAGCAGCGTGAGCGTCAGGTCGGGCTGAAGCCCGCGCACGCTGACCGTGCGCCCTTCACCGCCGTCGCGGGTGATGACCACGCCGGGCACACGCTGTAGCGCGTCGGCGACGTTGCGGTCGGGAAACTTGCTGATGTCCTCGGCCGTGATGACTTCGACGACGGCGGCCGAATTGCGCTTGTCACGCAGGTTGCGGTCGATCGACGAGCGATAGCCGCTGACGACGATCTCGCCCTCTGCCTGTGCGTCGTCGCCGGTCGTGATCGGTGCGTCGGTCCCGACCGGATCGGCGCCGACCGTTGCCTGCGCCTGCGCGATCCCGGCGAAACCGATCATGCCGGCAACCGCCGCACCGGTCAGCAGCCCGGCCCGAACGCCACGGCCCATCCGAAAATTCTTCATCCCGTCCTCCCCTTTTGCCACGGCGACCCTGGCCGCCCGCTTCGCTCCGGCGCGCTCGACCGGTCTGATGCCGATTCGAGCTGCCGTTGATGTAATCGATTACATGCATCGCGCACGGCGATTATGTCAAGCATCTTTCTAATTCCGGCAGCCGGCCTCGATCGTCAGCTGGCCGATGTTCAGCGGATCGCGCGCAGCGGGACTCGCCATAAGCGACACGCGCACTTCGCCCGGTCCCGGCCGCACGCACCAGCGCGTCTGCCGCCACGCGGTACTGGCTGCGACCGATTGGCTCGATCGCCCGACGCGCAGGGCATAACCTGCTCCGCCGCGCGTGACGGCGGTCACCGTCACCGGCTGGTTCAGTTGCAGGCTGTAGAGCGGCACCTCCCCGCGCCGGCCCGACGCCCGCGGGGTGATGCGCAGCGACGATCCGCCCTCGAACGGCGTGTCGAAGTCATAGTCCACCCTGATCGGCCGCGCGCCTGTCGTCGCGAATTGCCATGTCGGCAATGCGTCCTGTCGCGCCATGTCGTGCCACGGACCGCCGACGATCGCGCCGCCGCGCGCTTCAGCCCGGCCATGGCCGGTGTTGAAACTGGTGGAAAAGGGCAAGGCGGGGATCAGCCCCCTGGTCGGCGCGAGCGAAGCGACACCCGGCCAGCCCGATCCGCCCGCCGTCGCCAGATTGCGCCCGTCGCCTGCGAACAGCCGTCGCTCGGCATCGTAGAAACGTGCGACGTCGCCCGGATCCCGGTCGAAATTGCTGAACCGCGGCGTCCGGGCATCCCCCGGCCAGCCATAGTTGAAATGCGGCGCGAACAGCGCGATCGATCCGAACGCCGGTTCGCCGGGCCGCTCCCGCAGCGCGTCCAGCCAGCTGCCGTTGCGGAACGCCGGCTGGGCGTCGCGCGCCGGCCACAGGTCGGCGCCGACGAACACGTCATAGCGGCTGCGCCCCAGCCGTTCGGCCAGCGCCGCACCCTCGGCCAGCCCTGCCCGTGTCCAGTCATAGTTCAGGAACATCGCGTCCGCTGTGCGCCGCGTTCCGTCCTCCAGGAATCGGGCATTGGCCGGGGTCAGCGCATTCTGCCAGCGGACGCGACCATCTGGTAGCAGCGCGTCATACCAGTGGATCGTCATGTCCGCCGACGCGGTCGCGCGCAGTTCGGCCATGAAATCGATCATCGCCGCGCCGTCCGCCCCGGCGGTCTCGGCATTCACGAACCAGCCGTCGAAGCCGTAATAGTGCGCGATCCGCACCAGTTGCCGCGCCGCCGGGAAATGCCCCTGCGCATCGCGGCGCAGGAAGGACGCGACGGTAGCCGGCGATCCGCCCCAGGCGACGGGCGCAAAGAACACCGTGCCGATCACCTCGACGCCGTTGCGGTGCGCCGCCTCCACCCATCCGCGCGATGGCAGGTTGACGCCGAGATCCGCCGTGCCAGCGAACCAGGCGAGCGTGTCGATCTGCGGCCAATGGGTGAAGACATAGCCGTTGAACCGCGACAGCCGCCCGCGCTGCCCGCCCAGATCGTTCATCCCGTCCGGGGCATAGAGGACGCGAACCTTTGGATCGATCGCCGCCCCCCGCCGCAGCGACCGGGCGATGAAGCGCCGCGCCTTCGGCACCCGCGCGACATTGCCGCTGTCCGCCGTCGCTCCGTCCGGGGTCCAGCGCAGCAGCTCGTCGATGGTCAGAGACAGCGGCGCGCCCTGCGCCGCCGCCGGAGCGGACGCCAGCAGCGCGGCGGCGGCAACGACGCCTCTCATGCGATCCAGTCCGTCAGGCTGGCGACCGCGACCGGCGCATCATTGGCCAGTCGCCCTTCGCGCAGGGTCAGGCGCCGTTCCTCACCCGGCAACAGGTCGAAATAATTGTCGGACAGGTTACCCGCATCGACCGCAATCCCAACCGCCCGCGCGAAATTTTCCGCACGCACGACTACCGCACCGTCTTCGATCCGTGCCGACAGCCGCGGATCGGGCAGGCGACAGCCGGCGGCATCGCGCACCATCCGCACGTCGCGCACCACCTCTCCCCGCGCCCCGACGATCCGGCTGACCAGCACGTCGCCGGCCGATGCCGGCACCTGCGCCACCACCGAAGCCGTGTTCGCAGCGACCTTCATCGGTTCGGCCAGCCGCCAGCGCACCGTGCCGTCGAAATCGATCAACTCGACCACCAGTTCGCCCTCGACCGGATCGTGCAGGTCGGACACGGCATGGATCGCAAAGCCGCCCCCGACCGGTTCCGCCGACAGGATCAGCGGCGCGAACGACCGGGCCGCCTGATAGTGCAGCGCCTTCCACCGGCCGTAATAGTCGATGCTCGACCATGAGATCGCCGGGAAACAGTCGTTGAACTGCCAGTAGAGCGAGCCCATGCAGCGCGGCATCGCCCGGCGATGCGCCTCGAACGCGATGCGCAGGCCGTCGGCCTGGGTCAGCTGGCTCAATGTGCAGAAGGCGGCGAAGTCGCGCGGTTCACCATAATGCTCTCGCAGGAACCGGCCGATGATCGCATCGCCGCGCGGATGCTTCTGGTGCAGCGCCAGCACCGCCGACCCGACCACGCGATCGTCGGGATCGGTGAAGCACTCGACCGAGGTGATGTCGGGATAGGATTGGAAGCCGTACTCGCTCATGAAGCGCGGCACGCGCTCGGCATAGGCGCTGAGCGGCTCCTCGCCATGCCACACGCCCCAGTAATGATTGTCGCCGCGCGCATCGTCAGCGGGATCGTTCCAGAAGCCGATCGGCGAAGACGGCAGATAGAAGCGCTCCGCGTCATGCTCCGCCACCAGATCGCGCAGCAGCCGTTCGAACAGGTCGCGATTGGCCGCGACCAACCGTTCGAACAGTTCCGGTGGATAGCCGAACGTCCTGGGCCAGCCCCAATGCACGATACCCAGCGACACTTCGTTATTACCGCACCATAGCGCCAGCGATGGATGCCGCCGCAGCCGCCGTATCTGCTGCCGCGCTTCCTCGGTGACATTCGCCAGGAACGACGGGTCGGCCGGATACAGCGTGCAGCTGAACATGAAATCCTGCCAGATCAGGATGCCATGTTCGTCGGCGAGGTCGTGGAACAGGTCACTCTCATAGGTGCCCCCGCCCCACACCCGCAGCATGTTCATATTGGCGTCGACCGCATCACGGAAAAGCTGGCGGTAGCGTTCCGGCGTCACCCGTTCGAGGAAGCTGTCGGACGGTATGTAGTTCGCGCCCTTCATGAAGGTGCGGCGACCGTTCACCTCGATCTCGAAACATTCGCCGATCGCGTCGGCTTCGTTGCGGACGCGGATGGTGCGTAGGCCGACCCGCGTCGTCGCCCGATCGATGACGCCGGCATCGTCGCGCAAGGTGGCGGTAAAGCAATAGAGGAACGCCTCGCCGAGGCCATTCGGCCACCACAGGCGCGGGTTGTCGATCACGACCCGCGCCGCCGCCCCCCGCACCGGTGCGACGCCATCGACGTCGCAGGTGATCTCGACCTCGCCCGCCCCTTCGACCGCAACGTCGAACGCGATTACCGCCTGCGCGTCGCTCAGCGCCTTGATCCGATACTGCACGTCGACGATCCGCCCGCGGCGTACCACATCCAGCCACACCGGCCGCCACACCCCTGACGGCACATATTTCGGCCCCCAGTCCCAGCCGAAATGATAGGGTGCCTTGCGGACATAGACGCTGGCATGGGCGTCGGTCTTGTCGTTCTCCGCCGGATAGGTAAAGCCGTCCGCCGCCTGACGCGCCTCTCCGTACAGGACGGGTGAACGGAAATGGAGCGCGAGTTCGTTGGTCCCGATGCGTAGCCGGTCCCGCACTTCGACCCGGTGCGACCGGAACATATTGTCGCTCGACAACAGGTCCGCACCGTTCAGCCGCACATCGCACAGCGTATCAAGCCCATCGAACACCAGCGCCACGCCGTCGCCCGCCAGTTCCTCGGCGGTCACGTCAAAGGTGCAGCGATATTCCCAGTCCGCCCGCTCGATCCATTGCAGGCGCGGTTCCGCATCGCCGACATACGGGTCCTCGATCCGCCCGGCGCGCCACAGGTCGGTGAAGTTCGACCCCGGCACCTGCGCCGGCAGCCAATCATCTTCCCCGAGCTGGCGAAAGGTCCAGCCGCTGTCGAGTTCGCGGCGGGTCGTGGCAGGCATCATTGCAGGTTGATCTCGTCGAGGAACAGCCAGGCCGGCTTGCCCGGTGGCTTGAGGGAGGCGGGCATGTCGCCCCATGCGATCGCGCGGACGCGATAATGGCGGTACGGACGACCGGGCAACGGAATGGCGATCCGTTCCACCTTCTGCGTCACGCCCCGCCACGGCCCGATGTCGCGCGTCGCGATCGGGGTCAGGCGGGCGGGATCGTCCCCGGCCAGCACCTCGAACCGGCGCGGCGGCATGATGCCGTTCATCGCATCGTCGAGATAGCCGATGGTGATCGTGCGAGCAGGCTTCGGCGTGCCGAGGTCGATCGTCGCGGTGATGTCGCCGACGCGACCGGTCCAGCGTTTGTCGCCATAGGCCTGTCCGCCGGTGATGCCGTCGATCAGCATCGCGCCGTCCTTCGCGCCATAACCGATGCCATCCTCGGCCAAGGTGATGCGAGGAAAGCCGGCGGGCGCCCCTTTCAGCAGGCTGCGGACATAGCGCCGCTCCAGCGTCACGCTCTGCCCGAGCTTCGGATCGAACGCCGTCGCGCGGATCACCGTATCGCGGTCGATCCGCACCGGCGTGGCATAGCGGGTGGAAGCCTGCGTAGGCTCCCCACCGTCCCTGGTATAGCGGATGGTGCCGCCCGCAGCGCGCAACGTCACGTCGCGCGTCACCGCGAAACGCGGATCGTCGACCGGATCATAGGGTGCCCACGGCGCCCGCTGCGTGACCCGCACCGGCGCCCGATCGTCGAACGCGCCAAGGCTGCTGTCCTCCGGCCGGCTACCCCAGCGCGACGGCTGCGCCCCCATCACGAACCGCAGCGTACCGCCCGCGAGCAACTGCGCATGCGTCAGATAGCTTTTCGTCAGCGGTCGTCCGTCCAGCGTCGCCGACTGCACATAGATATTACGCGGCGACAGCCCCTCCGCCTCGACGGTAAAGGTCCGCCCGCCGGGCAGCGTCAATGTCGCCCGGCGGTGATAGGGCGCACCGATCTGATAGGTCAGGTCCCCCGGAGCGACGGGATAGAAGCCCAGCGTGCTGAACACATACCAGGCCGACATCTGGCCGAGATCGTCGTTGTTGACCAACCCGCCCGGCCGGTCCGCATACATTTCGCGCACCACGCGGTTCACATAATATTGCGTGCGCCCCGGCTGTCCGGCGAGGTTGAAGAGGTAGGGCATCTGGTGCCCCGGCTCGTCGCCATGGCCATAGCGCCCGACGAAACCGGACAGGTCGACATGCTGCTCGCCCCCGATCGGGGTTGTGTCGCGAAAGATGCGATCCAGCCAGTCGCCATAGGCCGCCCGCCCACCATGCAGCCGGATCGCCGCCGCCATGTCGTGCGGGGTATAGGCCGAATAGGCCCAGATATTGCCCGACACATAATGGCGGTTCAGATCGCCCCAATCGTCCCGCCGCATCGGCGCGAACCGGCCATCGGCCAGCCGCGGCAACAGCCAGCCACTGGCCGGATCGTACAATTGCCGCCACCCGGTCGCCCGCTCGGCGAACAGCGCGGCATCTTGCGGGCGACCGAGCTTCGCCGCGACCTGCCCGATGGTCCAATCCTCGTAATTCTGCTCGGTCGTCTTCGCGACCGAACTGGCGACATCGGCGGGTACGAAGCCATAGCGCAGATAGCCGTCCATGCCATTCAGGTCATAGACGTTGCTGTGCTTGGTCCGGTCGAACGCGCTCGCCCGGATCGCGGCATAGGCGCTGGCCGGATCGACGCCCGGCAGCCCCTTGATGACCGCATCGGCGATGATCGACACGATGGGATAGCCGATCATCACCCGGTTATCATGCCCGACCGCTTCCCAGCTGGGCAGGATCAGCCCGGCATCGCGGTGGCGCGACACCATGCTGGCCACGATGCCGCCCGCCTTCACCGGATCGACGATCGTCAGCAGCGGATGCACCGCGCGGTACGTGTCCCAGTTCGAAAAATTGCTGAACTGCGGGATGGTCGAGCGCAGCACGCGTCCCTCGACGCGATACGCTCCGGTCACATCCGACACCAGGTTCGGGGCGATCGCGGCATGATAGCTGGCGGTATAGAAGATGCGCTTCTTCGCGGCATCCGGCTCCTCGATACGGATCGCCGACAGCCGCTGTGCCCACGCCGCCTGCGCCGCGCGCCGCACAGTGTCGAAGTCCTTGCCCTCTGCCTCGGCCCGGAAATTGGCGAGCGCCCCATGCGCCGAAGCGTGGGAGATCGCCACCGCGACCTCGACCTGCGCGACATCCTTGCCGAAGCGGACATAGGTTCGCCGCGCCGCGCCCTTGCCCGTTCGCCCCGCGACCGGCCGATCGGCTTCGGTCAGCTGCGCCGTCTCGAACGGCTGCGAGAAGCGCGCCACGAAATAGACCGTGCGCGCGCCCGCCGACGACCCGATCGTCCGCCGCCACCCACGAATCTCACGGTCCGACACCACCTCGATCCCGCTTTCCAGCGCATGGTCGTCGCCGACCGCATGGATCGGATCGATCACGACATAGCGGTCCCCCGCCCCGTTGAAGCGATAGCGGTGAAAGCCGGTGCGCAGCGTCGCGGTCAGTTCGACATCGACATCGGCATCGTCGAGATGGACGCGGTAATAGCCCGCCTGCGCCTTTTCCCGGTCATGCGAGAAGCGCGAGCGATAGCCGCTGCCCGGCCGGTCGAGCGCGCCCATCGCCGTGCCCGCGACCCGCGTCGGCATCAGCAAGATGTCGCCCAGCGCCCCCAGCCCCGCCCCGCTGATATGGGTATGCGCGAACCCGTCGATGACGGTGTCGCTGTAGTGATAGCCCGAGGTCCATTTCCACCCGTCGCGGCTGTTCGACGGGCTGAGCTGCACCATCCCGAACGGCAGCGTCGCGCCCGGAAAGACATGGCCGTCGCCATCGGTGCCGATCATCGGATCGACCCACTGAACCGGATCGTCCGCCTCCTGCGCCACCGCAGGGACTGCCAGCGCCAGCAGCATCGCGCCCGCCAGCATCTTCATGCCTGCACCTCCGCCGGACCGCCCACCAGATCCTCGGGCCAGTCGGCCAGCCGCCGATACCAGGTCCGCCACAAAATCCCTCCACACACCAGCACGACGGCCAGACACGCGGCCATCGCAGCGAAATTCTTGACCACCAGGAACACCGGCGTCGCGACCAGCGCGGTTTGCATCAGCGTGCCGATGACGATGTTGAAGGCGTTGCGCGGCAGTTCGCGATTGGGCTGCGCAGCCGGGTTCTCCGCCTGCAACAGCGCCTGCACCGGACCCCAGAAGCCCCAGGGCCGCACCTGCCGGTAGAAGCCCAGCAGTACCGCGGGATCGGTCGGCTTCGTCATGAGGCTGGCGCCGATCGCCACCGCACCCGACACCGCGATGATGACCGGGAACAGGTACAGCGGCAGGATCGCCCCCGCCTGCGGCAGCAGCGGCCCGAACACGAACGGGAAGCTGAGCGAACAGGCGATGCCTGCCACCATGCCGGCGAAATAGCCCTCGCCGTTGAAGCGCCACCAATACCATTTGATGACGTTCGACACGGTGTATCCGCCCCACAGGCCCGACACGATCCATTGCAGCGCATCATTGATCGACGCGACGAACAGCCCGATCCCCATCGCCAGCAGCACGACCGCGATCGACACCGCATAGCTCAACCGCACCAGCAGCCGCTGCGACGCTTGCGGGTTGACGTACCGACGGTACACATCGTTGACGATGTAGAGCGGCGCGGCATTCAGGCTGGAGGCGAAGGTCGCCATGAACGCCGCCAGCAGCCCGGTGATGATGACCCCGCGCACCCCGGCGGGCATGAACGCCTGGATCGCGGCGGGCAGCAGATTCTCGAAATCGACCTTGCCTCCCGATGCCAGGTCCAGCCGGTCGACGAACACCAGCGCCAGCACGGTGAACCCGGCGATCATCAGGTACCGGATCGGCATCAGCACCACCGATACGAAGCCGGTGACCTTCGCCGCATCGCGCGGCGATCGCGTCGCCAGCACGCGCTGCATGTCATAGCTCGGCGCCGGCCCCGCCGCGCTCTTCAGGATGCCGGAGAACAGCATCATCATCATCAGCGCGGTGAACAGTTCATAGCCATCGCCCGCGATCTTCGCCGCCGCCTCGGGCCGGATCGCGCTCCAGTCGAGTCCCAGATGCCAGCCGAAGCCCGGGCTCATCCATCCTTCGGGCGTGGCGGCCGCGATCTGCGCCGGGGTGACCATCGTCATCGCCATGCCGGCGACAAAGAACGCGGCCAGCGTCATGATCCCGAATTGCAGCACGTCGGTCCACACGATGCCCGGCAACCCGCCCAGCACGACATAGAGCGTCACCAGCGTCGTGAAGAACACCGCATAGGCGACCGGCACCTGCGCCGGGCTGAGCGCCAGCCCCAGCGCCGGGCCGATCGATTCCCACGGCAGGAACAATTCCATGAACTTGCCGATGCCGACGAACGCATAGACCAGGAACCCGACGACGCAGATGACCGAGAACAGCACGACCGACAGGTGCGACAGCCGGCTGCCGCGATTGTCGCCGAAGCGGAACAGGATCCACTCTGCCCCCGACCGCACGTTAGACCGCCGCAACCAGACGGCGAGATACGCCATCAGGAACACCTGGTTGAACACCGGCCACAGCCACGGCAGCCAGATGCTCTTCATCCCATAGAGGAACAGCAGCGTCGACAGCCACATCGTGCCCGAAATGTCGAACATGCCCGACGCATCGGACAGGCACAGCAGATACCACGGCATCCGCTTGTTCCCGAGATAATAGCTGTCGATGCTTTCCGCCGCCCGCGCGCGTACCTTCAGCGCGATGGCCAGCGTCGCCACCAGATATGCGAGGACGATCAGTCCGTCGATCGGCGCCACGCCGCACTCCCCCCTTGCCGGGTCCGCACCGGGACCGCTTCGTTGGCCCAAAGCCTAGGCAGCGCGGCGCACGCCCGCAAGCAAATAATGTAATGGATTACATGGACCGCCCGCGCTATCGTCCTGATCCTGCTCGCCCGCTTGACTTGGAACCGACGGTTGGCAGAACGATGGGCGGGGAGTAGGGGCAATGAGCAGTATCATCGATGTCGCGAATGCGGCGGGCCTGTCGACCGCCACCGTGTCGCGCGCGCTGCGCACCCCGGAAAAGGTGACCGAGGCGACCCGCGCCCGCGTGATGGCCGCGGTCGAAGCAGTCGATTACCGCCCCAACCTCCTGGCGCGCAACCTGCGCTCCGACCGGTCCTTTTCGGTGCTGGTGCTGGTGCCGGGCATCGCCAACCCGTTCTTCGCCAATGTTACCGCCGGAATCGAATCGATCGCATGGCGGCGCGGCTATTCGGTGTTCCTAGGCGACACGCGCGACTCCCGTGACCGGGAGGCGCATTACGAGCAGCTGGTCGAAACCCGCCTTGCCGATGGCGTGATCCAATTGTCGCCCGATTACGGCTTCAACGCGCGACAACGCGCGGCGACCTATCCGATCGTCCATGCCTGTGGCTGCGAACTGACCCAGGCGCCCTCGGTCCGGATCGACAATGCCGGCGCAGCGCGGGAGATGGCCGAGCATCTGATCGCCGCCGGCCACCGCCGCATCGCCACGATCAGCGGCCCGGCCGCCAACCCGCACGCGGTCGACCGGATGAAGGGCTATCGCACCGCGCTGGAGGCAGCGGGTATCGCGTTCGATCCGGCGCTGGTCCGCTTCGGCGACTGGTCGATGGGGTCGGGCCTCGCCGCGGCGAACGAGTTTCTTAGCCTGTCCGATCGCCCGACCGCGATCTTCAGCATGAACGACGAAATGGCGATCGGTGCGATCCAGTCCGCCACCGCGCGCGGGCTGCGCGTGCCGCACGACCTGGCCATTACCGGGTTCGACGACATCAGCTTCGCCGCCCATTCGACCCCGTCGCTCACCACCATCGCCCAGCCGGCCGAGGCGATGGGTGCGAAGGCGTGTGAGATTTTGATCGACCGGATCGAGGGCAAGGGCGCCGACGATACGGTCCACATTCTGCCCCATGCCCTGATCGTACGACAAAGCAGCTCGGTCGCAAATTAGGGTTGGTTTTGCGCAATGTAATGGATTACACGACCTGTCCAGGTGACGACCAACCCGTCGCGCCGGACGGGGAGAGTGAACGCCGATGATCGTCGGGGTGGATATTGGCGGACATCATGTCGCGGCGGCGGCCATTGCCCCCGAAGCGCCGGACGCATTGATCGCAGGCACCTTTCATCATGTCGCCTGCGCACCGGATGACGACCGCGCCACGCTGATCGCGGCATGGGCGGGCGCAATTGATAGCGTGACCGACCGCATCGGCCCGGATCGGGTGCGGGGCATCGGCATCGCCATGCCCGGCCCGTTCGATTACGCCGCCGGCATCGCCTATTTCGAAGGCAACGGGAAATTCGCCGCGCTGTACGGCGTCGATGTCGCGCAGGCGCTGGCCGAAACGCTGCGCCATCCCCGCCCGATCCGCTTCCTCAACGACGCCACCGCCTTTGCGGTCGGCGCGGCCCCGGCACGGGGCAATGTCGTCGGCGTGACGCTCGGCACCGGGTTGGGATCGGCATTCCTCCGCGACGGCATACCCGCGATCGACGGCGACGACGTGCCGCCACACGGTTCGCTCTGGCACCTGCCGTTCCGCGACGGCATCGCCGACGATTCCGTCTCCGCCCGCTGGCTGACCGCGCGCATCCGCGAACGGCTGGACGGTATCGCCACCGTGATCGCCGCCGCCGACGCCGCCCGCGCCGGCGATGCGCAGGCCGCTGCGATCTTCGCCGAATATGGCGACCATCTCGGCACGATCCTGTCGCCATGGGTCGATCGCTTCGATGCCGGCACCGTGATGCTTGGCGGGCGCATCTGCGGCGCGTTCGACCTGTTCGGCCCGGCGCTTCGCCAGCACCTGCCCGGCACGCATATCGCGGTCCGTGCCGATACGGAGGACGCCGCGATCATCGGCGCCGCCCGCACCTTCGACGCGACCTTCTGGGACCGCGCCCGCCACCGCTTGCCGACCCGTTGAGATAAGGACCGCCGCATGGCCCTGCCCCGCCTGACCGCTACCGCCACTGCCCTTGCGCTGATCCTCTCCGCCATCAGCCCCGGCATCGCGCAGGAACCGCGCCCCGATCCGGTCGATCTGGTCAACCCGCTGATGGGCACCGATTCGGCCTACGAACTGTCCTACGGCAACACCTATCCGGCGATCGCGCTGCCATGGGGCATGAATTTCTGGACGCCGACCACCAACAAGGCCGGCGACGGCTGGGCGTACCGCTATCGCGACACCAAGCTGTGGGGGTTCAAGCAGACGCATCAGCCCAGCCCGTGGATGAACGACTATGGCGCCTTCTCGCTGATGGCGATGACCGGCGCGCCGAAACTCGCCGAGGCCGACCGCGCGTCGTGGTTCTCGCACAAGGCGGAGACCGCCCGCCCCTATTATTACAGCGCCTATCTCGCCGATTACGACACGACCGTCGAAATCGCCCCGACCGAACGCGCCGCGCAGTTCCGCTTCACCTTCCCCGACAGCGACCAGAGCTGGATCCTGCTCGACGCGTTCGACAAGGGGTCGGCGGTCACCATCCTGCCGAAGCAGCGGCGCATCATCGGCTATGCCAGCAACAACAGCGGCGGCGTGCCGGCCAATTTCCGCAACTGGTTCGTGCTGGAATTCGACCACGACTTCACCGTCGCCGACACGATCGGCGACGGCTTCAAGCGCCAGAGCGGAGTGATGAAAGCCAACGGCAAGCGCGTCGGTGCGCTGGTCGGGTTCAAGACGCGCAAGGGCGAACAGGTGAATGTCCGCGTCGCCTCCTCCTTCATCAGTGCCGAACAGGCGCAACTGAACCTCGACCGTGAACTCGGGCGTGACAGCTTCGACACGACCAGGGCCAAGGCCCGCGCCGCTTGGTCCGCGCTGATGGGCCGGTACAAGGTCGACGATCCCGACCTCGACAATGTCCGTACCTTCTATTCGGCGCTCTACCGCACGCAGCTCTTTCCCCGCCGTTTCCACGAATATGATCGCGCCGGCAAAATGGTCCACTACAGTCCGTATAACGGGCAGGTCCTGCCGGGGCCGATGTTCACCGACAACGGCTTCTGGGACACGTTCCGCGCGGTATTCCCGCTGTTCACTATCATGGAGCGCAAGCTCGATGGCGAGATCCTGGAGGGCCTCGCCAACACCTATCGCGAATCCGGCTGGCTGCCCGAATGGGCCAGCCCCGGCCACCGCGATGTGATGATCGGGTCGAACTCGGCGGTGAACATCGCCGACGCCTATCTGAAGGGCATTCGCGGCTACGACATCGAAACGTTGTACGAGGCGATCAAGAAGAACGCGACAACCAGCGTCGGCCGCCCGAAATCGGCGGAGGGCAAGACGATCAGCGCGGTCGGGCGTGAAGGCGTCGAATATTACAACCGCCTCGGCTATGTCCCCTATGACGTCGGCATCAAGGAAAACGCCGCCCGCACCCTCGAAT
>CAJYRU010000371.1 GCA_913777295.1 uncultured Sphingomonas sp.
TCGTCATCGTCGAATCGCCCGCCAAGGCGAAGACCATCGAAAAATATCTGGGGTCGGATTACCGCGTCCTCGCTTCCTATGGTCACGTCCGCGACCTGCCGCCCAAGGACGGGTCGGTGAACCCCGATGACGGCTTCGCCATGGATTGGGAGACGTACGGCGACAAGACGAAGCAGCTCAAAGCCATCACCGACCTGGCGAAGACCGCCGACCGACTGATCCTCGCCACCGACCCTGATCGCGAGGGCGAGGCGATCAGCTGGCATGTGCAGGAGGTGCTGAAGAAGCGCCGCGCGCTGCCCAAGGAGGTCGAACGGGTCACGTTCAACGCGATCACCAAGCCGGCGATCCTCGCGGCGATGAAGGCCCCGCGCGAGCTGGATACCGACCTGATCGACGCCTATCGGGCGCGCCGGGCGCTCGACTATCTGGTCGGGTTCACCCTGTCGCCGGTGCTGTGGCGCAAGCTGCCCGGCGCCAAGTCGGCCGGTCGGGTACAATCGGTGGCGCTCAGGCTGCTGGTCGAGCGTGAGCGCGAGATCGAGACGTTCATCGCGCAGGAATATTGGTCGGTCGTCGCGAAGATGGAGGCCGACGGCACGCCGTTCGACGCGCGCCTCGTCAGGCTGAAGGGCAGGAAGCTCGACAAGCTGTCGCTGGGCGATGCCGGATCGGCCGAGGTCGCCAAGGCGGCGGTGGTCGATGGCCGCTTCACCGTGGTCAATGTCGAGACGAAGCCCGCAACGCGCAACCCGCCGCCGCCCTTCACCACCTCGACGCTGCAACAGGAGGCGGCACGGAAGCTGGGCTTCTCGGCCAGCCACACGATGCGGGTGGCGCAGTCGCTCTACGAGGACGGCGCGATCACCTACATGCGGACCGACGGCGTGCAGATGGACGGGTCGGCGATCGATGCCGCGCGCGGTGCGATCGCGAACCGCTATGACGGCAGCTACGTCCCCGACAAGCCGCGCCAGTACCAGACCAAGGCCAAGAATGCGCAGGAAGCGCACGAGGCGATCCGCCCGACCGACTTTTCGAAGGATCGCGCGGGCAGCGGCGATCATGCGCGGCTGTACGATCTGATCTGGAAGCGGGCACTGGCCAGCCAGATGGCGTCGGCGCGGATGGAGCGGACCGCGGTCGAACTGGAGGACCAGACCGGCCAGACCGGGCTGCGCGCCACGGGCCAGGTCGTGCTGTTTCCCGGATACCTCGCGCTGTACGAGGAAGGACGCGACGATGCGGCGGATGAGGATTCGCGCCGGTTGCCGCTGCTCCGCTCGGGCGATGCCCCGGCCAAGAAGGACGTGGTCGCCGAACAGCATTTCACCCAGCCGCCGCCGCGCTTTTCCGAAGCGTCGCTGGTCAAGCGTCTGGAGGAGCTGGGGATCGGGCGTCCGTCGACCTATGCCTCGATCATCCAGGTGCTGAAGGATCGCGGCTACGTCCGCGTCGAGAAGAACCGGTTCTTTGCCGAGGAGACCGGGCGGTTGCTGACCGCGTTCCTCGAACGCTTCTTCGAGAAATATGTCGGCTACGACTTCACCGCCGGACTGGAGGAGGAACTGGACGACGTGTCGGGCGGCCGTGCCGAATGGCAAGCGGTGCTCGAAGCCTTCTGGCGCGATTTCAAACCGCGCACGTCGGAGGTGATGGAACAGCAGCCGAGCGCGATCACCGCCGAGCTGGACCAGTTCCTGGGATCGTACCTGTTCCCCGAAAAGGCCGATGGTACCGACCCGCGCCTGTGCCCGAATTGCGGTGAGGGGCGTCTGGCGCTGCGTGGCGGCAAGTTCGGCGCGTTCATCGCCTGCTCCAATTATCCGGAGTGCAAATATACCCGCCGCTTTGCGCAGCCCGGTGGGGACGATGGCGGCGATGCCGGGCCGGAAGGGCTGGGCAAGGATCCGGAGACGGGGCTGGAGGTCGAGCGCAAGTCGGGTCGCTTCGGGCCGTATATCCAGCTGGGCGAGGGCAAGGATGCCAAGCGCGCGTCGATTCCGAAGGACATTGGCGAGCTGACCCTCGAATGGGCGCTGAAGCTGTTGAGCCTGCCGCGCACCATCGGCAACCATCCGGAAACGGGCGAGCCGATCGAGGCGGCGATCGGGCGCTATGGCCCGTACCTCAAGCACGCCGGCAAGTACGCGCGGCTGCAATCGACGGCGGACGTGTTCGAAACCGGCATGAACGCGGCGGTCGTCAAGCTGGCCGAAGCGGCAGCGGGCGGCGGCCGCGCGGCGCGGGGTGCGGCGAAGGAGCCGCTGAAGGTGCTGGGCACGCATCCACGCACCGAGCTGGAGATCAAGCTAATGGAAGGCCGCTATGGCCCGTACGTCACCGACGGCACGACCAACGCGACGATCCCGAAATCGGTCGAACCAAACGCACTGACGCTGGAGGAAGCCGCCCAGCTGATCGACGACCGCGCGGCGGCGGCCCCGGCCAAGGGGAAGAAGAAGCCGGCGGCGAAGAAGGCCGCACCGAAAAAGGCGGCGGCCAAGGACGGTGCGGCGAAGAAGGCGCCTGCCAAGAAGCCTGCGGCGAAGAAACCGGCGGCGAAGGGCTGATTCCCCTGACCGTCACGCCCGCGAAGGCGGGAGTCCATATGCACTGACGTTGCGCATTCTGCCGTGGCGCTGGCGTGTATGGCTTCTCGCCTGCGCGGGAATGACGAACGAAAAACCTTCGCTGGCGGGTTGCCTACCCCCGGCCATGGCAGCGGCGTGAACCGCTTCACCGCCGGACCCGCTGGCCCGGTGTCAGTGCGCCCGCGCGCCGCCCTGCAGAAATGCCCGCGCTGCCTTTTGCGCGTCGGCGATCTGGCGCGGCGTCATGTCGCAGGCGATTTCCGCGCGCCATGCTTGTGCTTCCTCGACGCCCGACATCGCGGCAAGGTTGAACCATTTATGCGCTTCGACCAGGTCGATCATCGCCCCGCCGGTGCCGCTGGAATAGCAGATGCCGAGATCGAACCACGCCGCCGTATCGTTCTGCGCTGCGTCTTCCACCCGGCTTTCCGAGAGGAAGCGGGCGCCTTTCTGACTAATGCCCATGTTCTGAACCCCCTTTGGTACAGGCACGAAATTGCCGGTCGGGGGTTGCGATTTGGTTAACGCGAAAAACCAAAAGGGTTCAGTGCGTTAACGTACCGTCTATTAAGCATGTCACGGCGATTGCCGCTTATCATGGCGTGTCTCCCCCCACGCTGGGGCCGCGTCGTTGCCGGTGTTAGGCAACGGGCCCCGATTTTCCGGGAGCGCACGCCAACGCCGATCAGCCCTGGGACAGCGCGTCCAGCATCGGGCGGATGCCCGAGAGGTCGTAGCCGGCACCACCGCCCGCCGCGACCAGTGCGGCGGGATCGCCACCCTGCTTGGCACGAGCCAAGGCCCACAGGTTGCACGACCGCGTGCCCGACCGGCAATAGGCGAGGACCGGGCCATCGGTTTCGTTCAGGATCGCGGCCATCGCGTCGAGTTGCGGGTGGCTGAACCCGGCATGGGTGATCGGAATGGCATGATAGGCCATACCCGCCGAAGCTGCCGCGTCGGCGATCGCATCGCCCTCCGGCTGGCCCGCTTCCTCGCCATCGGGGCGGTTGTTGACGATGGTCGTGAAGCCTTGGGCCTTCAGCGTCGCGACATCGTCGGCGGTGATCTGCGGGCTGACCGAAATGCGGTCGTCGATACGGCGGATTTGCATAGCGCGAGGATAGCGGGGCGAGGCGACGTGCGCAAATCCTCCCCGGCACGGGGAGGGGGACCAGCGTAGCTGGTGGAGGGGGCTGTCCATAGATGGTTCGCTTGCGGAAGCCCCCCTCCACCACTGCTTCGCGGCGGTCCCCCTCCCCGTGCCGGGGAGGAGCCTAGTGTTGCTGGATCACCTCCAGAAACGCGTCGCCATAGGCCTGGAGCTTCTTTTCCCCCACGCCGGTGATCCGCCGCATCCCGCCGATCGTCTGCGGCCGGTCGCTCGCCATTTCGCGCAAGACCGAATCGTGGAAGATGACATAGGGCGGCACGCCCGCCTCCTGCGCCAGTTCGCGGCGTTTCGCGCGCAGTGCCTCGAACAGCGGATCGCCGGTCGGGTTGGGCGTGGCTGACGTGCCGCCACGACCGCGCCGCCGTTCGCGCTTGGGTGGTACGATCAGCGACAGCGTGTCGCCGCCCTTCAGCAGTCCGCGCGCGGCGGGGCCGAATTCCAGCCCGCCATGCTCGTTCGCACGCAGCGCATCGCGCAGTTGCAGCGCGCGGCCGACGGGCTTGAGCAGTGCCAGTTCGTCGCCATCGACGATGTTCCACACCGACAGGTTTTCATGGCCATTGGTCATGCTGCGCTCGGTCGACTGGCCGGTCAGCACCTGTTCGATATAGGTCGCGCCGAACATCATGCCGGTGCGGAACACGGCCGAGAGATATTTCTGCGCCACCTGCGTCGCGTCGACCGCGTTGGGCGGGGTCAGGCAATTGTCGCAATTCCCGCAATAGTCGGGCGGCGACTCGCCGAAATGCCGCAGCAGGATGGCGCGGCGGCACCCGGCGGTTTCGACGAGCGCACCGAGCGCGTTCAGCCGTTGGCGCTCGCCCGGCTGGCGCGCGGGTTCGACCTCGCCGATCCGCTGGCGTGCGCGGGCGAAGTCGTCGGCGCCCCAGAACAGGTGCGCGACCGCCGGATCGCCGTCACGGCCGGCACGACCGGTTTCCTGATAATAGGCCTCGATCGATTTCGGTAGCCCGGCATGGGCGACGAATCGGACATCCGGCTTGTCGATCCCCATGCCGAACGCGATCGTCGCGACCATCACCATGTCTTCGGATGCGACGAAGTCGTGCTGGTTGCGCTGGCGCACGGCGGGGTCCAGCCCGGCGTGATAGACGCGGGTCGGCCGTCCGGTCTTCGCCAATGCCTCCGCCAGTTTCTCGGTGCCGGCGCGCGACTGGACATAGACGATGCCGGGGCCGGGGGTCGCGGCGATCACGTCGGCGATCTGGCGCGTGCCCTGGTCGCGCGGGGTGATGTGGTAGCGGATGTTGGGCCGGTCGAACCCGGCGACGATCAGCCCCTCATGCGGGATGCCCAGCTGTTCAAGGATGTCGGCGCGGGTATGCGCATCCGCCGTCGCCGTCAGCGCGAGGCGGGGCACCTCGGGAAACTGGTCGAACAGCGGGCGTAGCAGGCGGTAATCGGGGCGGAAGTCGTGGCCCCATTCGCTGACGCAATGCGCCTCGTCGATCGCGAACAGCGACAGGTTGCCGCGCGCCAGCAGTTCGCGGAAATCGCTGCCCGAGGCGCGTTCGGGCGCGACATAGAGCAGGTCCAGCTCGCCATCGAGGAAGCGGCCCCGCGTTTCCGCGCGATTATCGTCGGCACTGGTCAGCGTCGCGGCGCGGATGCCGACGGCGGTGGCCGCGCGCAGCTGGTCGTGCATCAGCGCGATCAGCGGGGAGACGACGACGCAGGTGCCCGGCAGCATCTGTGCCGGCAGCTGATAGGTCAGCGATTTGCCGGCGCCGGTCGGCATGACCGCGAGGGTGCACTGTCCGGCCAGCACCCGGTCGACCACCTGCCGCTGTACCCCGCGAAAATCGGGAAAGCCGAAGGTCGATTGCAATACGGGGATCGGGTCTAACGCCATCGGGTCCCACCTAGGGATGCGGGGCAGGCGCGTCGAGGGGGGAGGGTATCAGTGGTGCCGGGTCTACTGCGTTCCCACCGCCGCCGTGCGCAGCCATGCTGCCACTTCGGCCGGATGGGTGACCGGGATCATGTGCCCGCCGCCGATATTGGTCAGCGTCGCGCCCGGAATCTCGCCGGCGGTGACGTCGCCTTGGCTCACCGGGTCGAGCAGTTCGTCGTCGCTGCCATAGAGGATCGCGACCGGCAGCCTGATCGCGCCATAGCGCGGTACCATCGTCGCCAGTGCGCGGTTGGCGTCGGTCAGCTCGGCGGCGCCCGCCTGGAAACTCGACGGGCGCAGGGCGACGAGGCCTCCGCCGCGCGTGCCGAAGTCGAGTGGGACGGGATCTGGGGCGAACACCTGTTTCGACACGGCCGGCCCGGTCAGCGTGGTCAGCGGCACGCCGACCGTCCACGCGGCAAGGCCGCGCAACGCTTCGGGCGGGGCCTTGCCGCGGAAGATCGCGGGCATGGCGGTCATGCGCTGGGTCAGCGGGGCGATGAGCGCGAGGCCGCAGATCTTCGATGGCTGGTTCAGCGCCATCGCCAGCGCGACCGCGCCACCCATCGAATGCCCGACCAGCAACGGACGGTCGAGGCCCAGCGCGTCGATCAGGTCGGCGATCATCCGCGCCTGCGTCTCGATCGTCGGATGATCGCCCTCGACGATCGAATGGCCCCAGCCGGGGCGGTCGACGACGATCAGCCGATGGTCCGTCAGCTGATCGGTCAACGCATAGGTGAAGTTGCGCAGCTGGCCATAGATGCCGTGCAGCAGCACGACCACCGGGCCATCGCCCCCGGTGTCGACATAGTGGAGCCGCGCGCCGGGCACGTCGACGAACGTGCCGTCCGCCGGGACCAGTGCCTCTGACGCGCTGGCGGCAAGCGCCGTCCACAGCGCCAGACCGCCGCCGACCAGTGCGGTCGTCGTCGCTGCCTTCTTCAGGGTATCCTTCACGCGCGTTCCTCCCACCATGCGCCGGGGATACGCGCCAGCGCGGCGGAGTGTCCATGGGCGATGACGAAACCGTTACGCTTCCGCCAGCGCCGCCTCGCGTTCGTCGGCCTGACGCGCCCACATTTCGGCATAGGTGCCGCCCAGGCGCAGCAGGTCGGCGTGCGAACCGCTTTCGGCGACACGCCCGCCCTCCAGCACGACGATGCGGTCGGCATGGACCACGGTCGACAGGCGATGGGCGATGACGATGGTGGTGCGGCCACGCTCGATCGCCTCCAGCGTGTCGAGGATGTCGGCCTCGGTCCGGCTGTCGAGCGCGCTGGTCGCCTCGTCGAGGATCAGGACCGGCGGGTTCTTGAGCAGGGTGCGGGCGATCGCGACGCGCTGCTTCTCGCCGCCCGACAGCTTCAATCCGCGTTCGCCGACGCGGGTGGCATAGCCTTCGGGCAGGCTGGC
>CAJYRU010000372.1 GCA_913777295.1 uncultured Sphingomonas sp.
GCCAGCCGATCGACTATTTCCGCCTCGGCTCGGGCGCGAAGCAGATATGGCTCTATGCCCGCCAGCATCCGGGCGAATCGATGGCCGAATGGTGGATGGAGGGCGCGCTCGACTGGCTGACCAGCCCAGCAGCCGAGTCGCTGCTGGCGGCGGCGACGGTCCATGTCGTGCCGAATATGAACCCCGATGGCACGCGGCGCGGGCATCTGCGCACCAATGCGGCGGGGGTGAACCTCAATCGCGAATGGCATGAGCCCACCCCCGAGCGCAGCCCCGAAGTGTTGTGCGTGCGCAATCGCATGGACCAGACCGGCGTCGACTTCGCGATCGACGCGCATGGTGACGAGGCGATCCCGGCGAACTTCATCGCCGGGTTCGAGGGCATTCCCAGCTGGACCGAGGAACACGGTGCCAAATTCTATGAATTCGGCCGCCGCCTAGCCGCGCACACGCCCGATTTCCAAACCCAGATGGGCTATGAGAAGTCGAGCGCGGGCAATGCCAACCTCGCCATGTCGACCAATCAGCTCGCCGAACGATTCGGCGCGGTGTCGGTGACGCTGGAAATGCCGTTCAAGGACCATGCTCCGAACCCGGATCGCGTCCATGGCTGGTCGGGCGCGCGTTCGGCGAAGCTGGGCGTGTCGTGCCTGGAGGTGCTGTCGGAGATGATCGGGGAGATCTGATCCTGGGGGGCTCCCGGATAGGGGGTCCCTTGGCCTACGACTTCGCTCAGGCTGAACGGAGGTTGGGTAGACCCTTGCCCTAAAACTCCGTTCTGCCTGAGCGAAGTCGAAGGCCACGCTCAGCGCTATCGCCGCACCCCCTCCGCCGCGAGATAGTGGTCCAACTCCGCCAAAACCTGCTCCAGTCCGGCGCTATCCCCCGACTCGGCGCGCACCGTTAGCGCCGCCTGCGTGTTCGACGCGCGCAGCAGCCACCAGCCATCGTTCGTCCGCACCCGGACGCCATCGGTATCGTTGACCGCCGCGCCATCCCGCGCCAGCGCTGCCGCCACCCGGTCGACGATGGCGAACTTGTCGGCTTCGGCCACCGCGATTCGCGTCTCGGGAATGTCGACCATCGCTGGCATCGCGCCGCGCAGCTCGGTCATTGACCGACGCGCCAGATGCACACTGCGAATCAGCCGGATCGCGGCGTATTGGGCATCGTCGAAGCCGTACCATTCGCCCGCAAAGAACATATGGCCCGACATCTCGCCACCCAGAGGGGCGGCGGTTTCCAGCATCTTGGTCTTCATCAGGCTGTGGCCGGTCTTCCACATGACCGGCTGGCCACCCAGCGCCTCGATATGGTCGAACAGCGCCTGGCTGGCCTTCACGTCCGCCACGATCGGCGCGCCGGGGTGTTCGGCAAGGGCAGGGGTGGCGAGCAGCATGAGAATCTGGTCGCCCCAGATAACCCGGCCCTGTCCGTCCACCGCGCCGATCCGGTCGCCGTCACCGTCGAAAGCGAATCCGAAATCGAGCTGCTTGGCTGCGACCAGCTGCTTCAGTGCGTCTAAATTGCTCTCGACCGTCGGATCGGGGTGATGATGCGGGAAATGACCGTCCACATCGGTGAACAGCGTATGGTGCTCACCCGGCAGGCGCTGGACCAGCTTTTCGATGACCGGGCCGGACGCGCCGCTGCCGCAGTCCCAGCCGATCCGATATGCGCCGCCCGCATAACCGGCCAGCAGCCGGTCGACATAGGCGTCGAGAATGTCGGCCTCTTCGACCGTCCCCGTGCCTGTCGTCCAGTCGCGCGCCGCCGCCATCCGCGCCAGGTCCTGTACATCCTCGCCGAAAAAGGGGCGGTGGCGCAGCACCATCTTGAAGCCGTTATCATCGCGGGGATTGTGGCTGCCCGTTACCTGTACGGCACCGTCCACCCCTAACGTCGCTTCGGCGAAATAGACCATCGGGGTGGGGCCCAGCCCGATGCGCACGACATCGACGCCGCTGTCGGTCAGTCCTTCGACCAGCGCGGCTTCCAGCATGGGCGAGCTGAGCCGTCCGTCGCGGCCGACCACGACGCGGGTGCCGCCCGCCCGTCGTACCCGTGTCGCGAAGCCGCGGCCAACGGCATAGGCCGCGCCTTCGTCCAGTGTCTCGGGCACGGTGCCGCGCACATCATATTCGCGGCAGGCGCTGGGGTGGATCGCTGCAATGCGCTCAACCATCACGACGGGCCAGCAACAGGTCGCGCGCAGCATTGACCCGCCGGGTCAGGTCGGCCGAGCCGCCGCGATCGGGATGGACCTGCCCGATCAGGCGGCGATGCGCTTGGCGGATCGCCTCGACATCCGCACCCGGCGGCAGGTCGAGGATCGCCAGCGCATCCGCCTCGTCACGCGGCAGGCGCGGCGCGGGCTTCGGCTTGGCAGGGCGCGGCATATAGCGCCACACCAGCCAGATGACCGCCAGCGCGATCAGCCATTTCATGCGGCCCCCATCACGCGGCGGCGTCTGCCTCTTTGGCGCTCACTTCCGCTCCCGCCTCGGGCAGTTGC
>CAJYRU010000373.1 GCA_913777295.1 uncultured Sphingomonas sp.
CCATCATCGTGGCGGTAGAGCGCCAGATCCTCCAGTTTGAAGGGCGTGAGGCCGCCGCCCGCCAGCACGACATCGATCGACACCGGCAGCAGGTCACCGCCGGTCAGGCAACAGCGCACCAGCATCACGTCGATCGACTGATCGGCCGCGAGCCGTTCGATCTTGCTGCGGAACATGGGAGCGGCGACGCAGGTGAACGACAGGATCACCGACTGCGCGTCGAACAGCAGGGTATCGGCGGGCATACCGCCGCCCGAAACCAGGACGGGCACCTCGGGCTTTCCGAAGCCCGAGGCGATATAGTGAAGAAGCACGTGCGGCAGCGAGTGCACGGGGGTAGTCAGAAAATCCATTGCAGTACCGAAGTTTAAGGGTCGCAAACCGAGCGGTCCGGACAAGCCCCTCCAATCTTTTTCATCGGTCTTCAGGGCTCAAAATTCCGGCTTCCTTCATCCTCGTCAGACTCAGGTTGGCGGCGCACGCGTCTCGCCGCAGCAGAAGGCGGCCCCGACGACGCAGCGATCGCGCTGATTGCCTTGCAGACCGCCCTCAGTGCGCGCCGCCTCTTCCAACTTCGCGGTCAGTTTGTTTGACGGCTGCACGACGCGCACGTTCGGGCATTCACGCCTGACGTCGGTCGTACCGAACATCTTTGGTCTCGCGCCTTCCGGAACCGTGCCTACGCACGGTGGAGGACCCCGCAGGCCGATGGCCGAGGTATGTCAGATAGCCACCGCATAGCTGACACCATTCCGTCGCAGACGGAGCGCAACGCTCCTCTCCGGCCTTCAGGAAGCCGGGAGGGGCGGTAAAGTTGGGGTTCAGCAACTTTACGGTATTGCGCCCTCAAAATCTGGTGTGTCAAATCAGGGCTCCTGACATACCCAGATTTCGCGATTTCGTCGAAATCGCATTCGTTCTGACATACCGGCCGCAGGCCGCTCGGAACGCGGCGACAGGTATGTCAGACTTCCTCAACGATGTGCAGGCTATGCCAGCGTCTTGGTGGTGCGCGCGGCGAACGGTCTCGCGTCCCGTGAAGATGCGTCGGTCCCGTCGTTCCACAACGCGACCGTCAGAATGGGAAGGTTGAGCGGGGATGGCTGAGCCAAGCGAAGATGGGGATGCGGTACGCTCGGCCGAGGCTGTGGCAGAGCCGGAGATCACCACCAGGGTCTTGGCCTTGGTCAGCAAACTGGCTTCGGATCCCGCAGGTGGGGGAAGCGCTGGCATGCGCGCGGTCGACAATCTACAGGGCCATGCCGAGCGCGAAGCCTATCTGCGGGAAATGGTCATGAATTTCCGGCCGCCCGAGGCTGACCCGGAACTTTGGCTTCGGTGGCTGTCGGGCGGTCCCGAACCTTTTGCGCCGCGCGTGCCAGAGAAGCCGCACGTCTCGCAGGTGAATACCAAGCGGGAGATCGAGCGCGCTTCGAAACGGGTCACCGCAGCGCGGGACCGGATTGCGAAAGCCGAACGTGAACTCTCGGCAGCGCAGTCCGCGGCGGCATCAGCCCTCGAATTCGAGTCCTCACTCATCGCATGGGCGCTGATGGAAAAGATCACGTCGCTGGTGACGCCGATTTTCGCCATGGGGCCGGCGTGGACGTTGATGCGCGTTGTCAGCCCCCATGTCCCAGCCGATGAGATGGAAAACGAATTGATCCTCGAAGACCACGAACCTAGCCGCAAGGCGCTGGAACAAAAGGTCAGGGAGGAACGCGTCGAGCTGTCGAAGACGCTGCATGCCGCACTCGATTTCTGGGCAGGTGACAGGGAATACGAGGTGGACTTGCGGAACGCGATCAAATCCGTTGTCGACAAACATCAGCCGCGTGAAGCCGCTGCCCGCGCCAAAGGCCGAAAGCTGCGCTCGCAAAACGAGGCCAAGAACTCCGTCAGGCCGGATAGCGCAGCCGCGCGTCACGAAATCCTCGCTCAGCCGGACCCCCTGGAGTAACTGTAGACGCCGTGGCGGCTTACCATCTTCCCAATCCGATCGCGTCGACTGCAGACGACTGCTCCTACCCGCAGCCCGCGATCACGAGCAGCGGGTTCCAGCGAATGCTGCCTTCATCACCATCCGTTTGGGCGTGGCGGCAGCATAGCTAGGCCCGTCTGCCGTGCGCGGTGCTACGCCCCTTGGCATGGCATCTGTAACCGGCGCGGCGATCGCCATAGGCAACGTCGCGACCAGCGCCGGCAGCAAAGACGCAAACGTCTTTGTAGTCGATTTCAAAAAGCGCCGCGCGCCGCAGCCGGCGCTTCGCGCGCGGCGGCCGCCTTTACCGCCGCCTCATCGGCAAGACGCGCGTTTCGCCCGCGGGTGCCGAATATCTTGAGGGACCAGGCGTCGGACCTGACGGTGATGCGCGGATTGGGCTCCATCGTCAGATCGCCGCCGCATCGGGTGATGCACCACGATCCGTTCGCCGGCGTGCCCTCGGTCGGCCGCCCGTACTTGACCTCGACTTGGGCCAGGAGCGTGGTCGGATCGACGCGGCTGGTCGACACCGTCAGGTCGATCCGGTCCACGACCTCACCCGTCGGCGTCTGCGCCATGAACAGGCGAAGATGTTCACCAGCAGGACCCTCGCACGTCAATTCACCAACGGCGGTGCCATCAGGGCCGAAGCCGTCGGGGATGCCTTTGCGCTTACCAACCTCCCGCTCGACGAGCTGTCGGAACGAGGCCGACTGGTAGGTTGAGCAACGGTAGGTCCCCGCCAGCGCTGCCTGCACCGCGGCCAGCGGCATCCCGAGGCGAACGCCGGCGACGTCCATCGCCAGCGGTTTGGCCGTGGAAGACGCAGGGTGTGCGGGCATTCGCGCCTTCTGTGCCATGGCGGGAGCCGTGGGGAACAACAGCGCCATCACGGCAATAATGGCAACAGCCTTGGTCATTTGCATCATGGTGTTCCTTGACGACCCGGCGCTCGGCGCCCGGGTCATGGTGTCGGTCGAAATGGATGGGATGGTGATGGTCACGTCGATCGTCAGCGCGGCATCGGACGCCAGCCATCGCTCTGCAATTCGAACGGCACCGTCCTCTCCTTCGGCTCGACCATCTGCGCCTGTTCTGCCGGCGGCATGACCGGGATCGGCTCGACGCCATGATAGGTGTAGGTGACCTGGCTGACCCGATGACCAGCGATGTCGGTCGGCTCGGTCCAGCGCACCACGTCGACGACCTCGCCTTTTGCGAGGCAGAAGGAAGGCACCGAGACCTTGGCGTTCGTAGCTTTGCGCTCGACCGTGTGGAGATAAGGCGCGCCCTTTGGCGTCGGCGCATAGGAGATCAGCGGCTGGCGGACGAACGGGTTGGTGGACCCGCTCCACCGCGCCGGCTTTTCGAACGTCGTGCGCGTGACGAGCCCGACGCCGGCGAGGCCGTCCAGCATCGCGACTGCCTTCCCGTCGGAGCCTGGGCCCGCGAGCGTCGGCTTCGGCGACGTGACGATCGGGAACCCCGACCCGGCGGGCTCGCCCTCAACCTCGTACCGCATCACATCGATCGGGTGGCAGAAGACATCACGGACGACGGGTTCGAGCGCAGCGGCGAACGCCTCCTTGCTCGGGGCTTTGGATTGGCCGCACCCGCTCAAGCCGGTGGCGGTTGCGAGGAGCAGGACAGCGGCGGACATGGATGTGGAGCTGGGCATGGGTTTTCCTTGCGGTTCAGCGGACGACGAGGTTGAAGAAGGCGGCGACATCGGACGCGCCGCGGACATGGCCGGCGTCGAAGGCATGGGCGACGCCGAAACGCAGCGTTGAGGAAGGTGCCAGCGTGGTGGACCAGCCGAGCTCGAGATCGAGCTCACGTGCGGTCGGCGACAGGTCGAAGGTCCGGCGCTCTTCGGTGAGCGCACCCGACATCAGGTCATAGGCCACCGGCACGAGCAGCGACGCCCGCGCCCGCTCGACGCGCAGCGGCGACGACAGGCCGAGCGTTGCCATCCCGCCGAGCAGTGGACGCGCGCCCTCGACCGCGAAGGCGGTGCTGATGATGCGACCATCGAAACGGACGCCTGCGACCGCGTCGGCAGCGCTGCTGCTGCCGACCGTGGCGCGACCGGACAACATCACGCCCGCGACGTTCCGGCGCAGCGTCGTGGTCGCCAGCACGGTCCGGGCACCGGCCGCACCAGACCCCACATCGTCCCGTAAGCCAAGCACCTGCCCCCGTTCGACGAGCTCCGATACCTCCAGGCCCACACCGAACGGGGTGGAGATCGCGACGGTGCGCAGGCCGGACTCGCGGCTCCGCGACCCGCGCCGGAATGACGAGGGCGTCGCGGTGATGGAGGAACCCGATGCGACTGAAGCCGACCAGCCACCGACAGTCCATTGGGAGGACATGCCGACCGGCTGCCCGATAGCGCCGCGCAGATACGAACCGGCGAGCGAGGAGCCGCCACCCGGACCCACGGCGACGTTCGCGCCCAGCGTGACCGTCTGACCTGCAGCCGGCGAGAACGTCACCATCGCTGGTCGGCCGGACGCAGCGGCCTGCCAGGGTCCTGTCGTCGTCGACGTCGCGATGCCCAGTCTCGCGTCCGACCACGACGAGGACCGAAGGAGATAGGGAGATGCAGACGCGGCGAGTGCCCCCGCGAGCAGGCCGGAGGACCGCGCCCGGATGCCGCTGGGCGCCGTCATGAGGTAATCCCGACCGTAGCGGTCGAACACGGTCATCGTCGACGTGCGCGAACCGAGGTCGGCCGCACCTACCGCACCGCCGAACGGCGCGGACACAACCAGCGAAGAATAGCGGGCGAGCACCGCCTGCGCCGCCGCGAACGATGACGCCGGTGCCTGCGCCTGCATCGCCTTCTCGACGTTCAGCAGACCGACGCCGTAAACCTGATCCACCCCAGGCGCACCGAGGTCGGTCGCCGTGTCGAGCATGATGCGGCTGATCTCCTTGCCGCCGAGCTGCGGCCAGTACTGCTTGAGCAGGGCCGCGGCACCCGCGATCCCCGGTGCCGCAAAGCTGTTGCCGGTCACAACGACTTGCTGGCCGTTCTGGTCGACGGTGGCGACGTTGCTCGCGACGACCGACAGGGTGCGGTC
>CAJYRU010000374.1 GCA_913777295.1 uncultured Sphingomonas sp.
GAGGATCATTTCTGCGGCAAGCTGCTCGGCCTGCCGATGGGCTGCGACGTCTGCTACACCAACCATGCGGAGGCCGATCAGGACGATATGGACGTCCTGATGACGCTGCTGACCAATGCGGGCTGCACGTTCCTCATCATGGTGCCGGGTTCCGACGACATCATGCTGAATTACCAGAGCCTTGCGTACCACGACATCCTGTACCTCCGCTCGGTGCTGGGCGTGCAGGCCGCGCCGGAGTTCGAGGCGTGGCTGGAGCGGATGGACATGCTCGCGCCCGACGGCATGATCCGCCAGCTGCAGCCCGGTGAATCGCGACTGATGACGCTGACCGACCGGCAGATGCTGGCGGTATGAACGACGATCGCGACCGTCCCGCCGACGCGGAAGCCGACGGCGCGCCCGACATCTGGTCGGCGCTGCGACAATCCACCGCCGCGCGGATCGGCCTGGGCCGGGCCGGCAACGCGATCCCGATCGGCGAGGTGCTGAAGTTCCAGCAGGCCCATGCCGTCGCCCGCGACGCGGTCCATGCCGCGCTCGACATCGATGCGCTCCGCGCTGCGCTGGCCCCGTTCGAAACCCGCGTGGTGTCGAGCCGGGTCGACGACCGTCCCACCTATCTGCGTCGTCCCGATCTCGGTCGACTGCTGGCGGAGGACGACGAAGCGGCGCTGGCGGCATCGGCGGGGGACGGATACGACATCGTCTTCGTCATCGGGGACGGCCTGTCGTCCAGCGCGGTACAGCGCCATGCGGCCCCCGTCCTCCACGCCTGCCGCGCGGCGCTGAGCGACTGGTCGATCGCCCCGGTCGTCATCGCCCGCCAGGCGCGGGTCGCCATCGCCGACCCGATCGGGGCCGCCCTGCGCGCGCGGATCAGCGTCATCCTGATCGGCGAGCGTCCGGGGCTGACCGTATCGGACAGCCTGGGCCTCTACATGACCTTCGGCCCGCGCCCGGGACGGCGCGATTCCGAACGCAACTGCATCTCGAACGTCCATCGCCGTGGCGGCCAGAGCTACGAACAGGCCGCCCGCACGCTGGCATGGCTGGCGCGCGAGTCGGTGCGGCTGGGGCTGTCGGGCGTGAACCTGAAGGACGATCTGCCGGCGGAGGCGCTCGACGCGGCCGTCGCGACACCGCGCATCACGGATTAGCTATCGAGGGGGGAAGCTGCATGACCCATGGTTCGGAAACGCATCTCAAGAAATCGCTGAACGCGTTCCATTTATGGGGCATCGCGGTCGGTCTCGTCATCTCGGGGGAATATTTCGGCTGGAGCTATGGCTGGGCCACGGCGGGCACGCTCGGCTTCCTCGTCACCACCACGCTGGTCGCGGCGATGTACGTCGCCTTCATCTTCTCCTTCACCGAACTGACCACCGCGATCCCGCAGGCGGGCGGCCCCTTCGCCTATGCCAACCGCGCGTTCGGCCCCGTCGGCGGCGCGATCGCCGGGTTCGCGACGCTGATCGAATTCATCTTCGCGCCGCCGGCCATCTCGCTCGCGATCGGTGCCTATCTGGCGGTGCAATATCCCTCGCTCGATCCCAAGACGGCGGCGCTCGGCGCCTATGCGATCTTCGCGACGCTGAACATCGTGGGCGTCAGCATCGCCGCCACGTTCGAACTGTTCGTGACGATCCTCGCGGTGGCCGAACTGCTGGTGTTCATGGCCGTCGTCGCGCCGGTCTTTTCCTTCGGCAATTTCGCGGCCGGCGGCTGGGCGGGTGCCGACACGCTGACGCTGACGTCGTTCGGCGGCATGTTCGCGGCGATCCCGTTCGCCATCTGGTTCTTCCTCGCGATCGAGGGCGTGGCCATGGCCGCCGAAGAGGCGAAGGAGCCGCGCCGCACCATCCCGATCGCCTATATCGCCGGCATCCTGACGCTGACCGCGCTCGCCTTTGGCGTGATGATCCTCGCGGGCGGATCGGGCGACTGGAAGAGCCTGGCCAATCTCAACGACCCGCTGCCCCAGGCGATGAAGCGCGCGGTCGGCAATTCGAGCGGCTGGCTGCACATGCTGGTCTGGCTGGGCCTGTTCGGGCTGGTGGCGTCGTTCCACGGCATCATCATGGGCTATGCGCGGCAGATCTTTGCCTTGGCCCGTGCCGGCTTCCTGCCGGGCGTGCTGGGCAGGCTGCATCCACGGTTCCGCACGCCGCACATCGCGACCATCACCGGGGCGGTGATCGGCGTCGTCACCATCTACAGCGACAATCTGGTCAGCATCGCCGGCCAGTCGCTGACCGCCAGCGTCGTGACCCTGTCGGTGTTCGGGGCGCTGACGATGTACGTCATGTCGATGCTGTCGCTGTTCAGGCTGCGCGCCAGCGAACCGGACCTCGCCCGCCCGTACCGGGCGCCGGGATACCCGCTGGTCCCCGCCTTCGCGCTGGGGATGGCGGCGATCGCGGGGGCCGCGATGGTCTATTACAACTTCCGGATCGCGGTCCTGTTCGTCGCGATCATGGCGGTCGCGGTCACGCTGTCGGTCCTGCTGCGCCCCGCGCGCAGGGCGCAGCCGGGTATCGTCGTCGAGGCGTGATCCCGCCGCCCGCGGTCCCATCCGCGGGCGGGCCGTAAACCTGACCTACATCAATTCACCGCAAGGGGGGCATGAATGAACATTCTCCGGATCATCCCGTGCGTCGCCGCGACATTGCTCGGCACGCAGGCCGTCCACGCCCAGAGCGTCGAGACGCCGATCGACACCGCCCGCAACCATCCGCCCGCCGATGCCGCCGCGTCGGCGGAGGCACGGCCGGCATGGAGTTCGACGATCGCCTATGCCCTGCAGTTCGAGGGCAGCATCGCCCTCAACCCGGCCGGCCCCGCCGACAATCTGAACTTCGGTCACGAGCTGGCGGATCGGGCCAACCGGCCGCTGTTCAACCAGGCGCTGGCGACGATCAGCCGTCCGGTAACCGGCGGGCCGGAGACCGACGTCGGCTTCAACCTGCAGGGGCTGTTCGGTACCGACGCCCGCTATACGCCGACGATCGGGCTGTTCGACCAGACGCTGAAGGGCCGCTACCAGTTCGTCCTGACCCAGGCGAACGTCGTCGTGCACAGCCCGATCCTGACCGAGGGGGGCGTCGACTTCAAGGTGGGGCTGGCCCCCGGTGCGATGGGATATGAAGGGATCGATCCGGCATCGCGCCCGCTCTACACCCTGTCCTACGTCACCAACTTCCTGGTGCCGTTCGAGACCGTCGGCGTCATCGCGACACTCCATGCCAGCCCGAAGGTCGACATCATCACCGGGATCGACGCGGGCAACGAAGTGGTGCCCGGAAAATCCGACAATAACGGCGCGCCGGCCGGCTATTTCGGCGTGAGCCTCAACCATCTGGCGGACGATCGCCTGACCATTCTCGCCATGACCCGCTTCGGCCCGGAAAATTCGTTGAAGGTTCTCCCCGACGCCAACCGGCGGATGCGCTACTGGAACGACGTCACGGCGACGTACAAGCTGGGCGACCGCACGACGCTGGTCGGCGAAGCGAACTATCTCCGCGACGACGGGCTGAAGGCAGAGGCGTTCGGCGCGGTCGGCTATGTCCTGCGCACCCTCGGCCCCGCGTGGAGCGTGGCGGCCCGGGGAGAGGTAATGCGCGACCCGCAGGGCGTTTTCGTGGTCGGCTTCGCCAGCGATACCGCGTTCACCAACGCGATCATCGGCAATCCCGATCGCTATGTCACGGCGCCGCCGACCACCTATGGCAGCCTGACGCTGGGCGCGACCTACAAGTCGCCGGTGCTGAGCGGACAGGGCGTGGCGGTCACCGTCCGGCCGGAGGTCAGCTACGACCGCTCGCTCAACGGCACGCATCCGTTCAACGGGTCGTCGGACCGCGACCAGCTGATCGCCAGCCTCGACCTGATCGTCGGCTTCTAGCGGATGACGGCCACTGGCATAGCCGTTCGTCCCGCGTAGCCACTGCGCGTATCGAAGCACCACCACAGGTGCTTCGATACGGCTCTTCGCCTTGGCTCACCCCATGTTCGGCACGAACGGGTAGCGTTCATCTCTTCGGAGCCTGGGCCAGATCGAATCAAGCCCGATCGTGGGCGTTCGACCTGCCCGGACAGCACGGCATCGGACACGCCAACGCAATTCCGCACGCCCCGCCATTGTGCAACGCAGCATAGCCGCCATATCCGGCCTGTGGTATCGATCGATACCGCAAGGAAGGACCCGACATCATGCCATCGATCTCCACGACGATCGCGAACCTGTCCCGGATGCGGGGCGGCGGCCCGGAGACGGTGCCCGATCGGCTGCACGACATTGCCGGCTTCGCGTCAGACCCTGGCAATGTGCGCGGGCGGCTGTATCTCCCCGCCGGCCTGCGTCCGAACGCGGCACTGGTCGTCGCGCTGCACGGCTGTACGCAGGATGCGGCGGTGTACGATCACGGCACGGGCTGGTCGACGCTGGCCGAGCGCCAGGGCTTCGCGGTGCTGTTCCCCGAACAGCGCCGCGCGAACAACGCCAATCTGTGCTTCAACTGGTTCGAGGCGGGGGACATCGCTCGCACCGGAGGCGAAGCCGAATCGATCGCGGCGATGATCGACCATGTCGTCGCCGAACACGCGATCGATCCGGCGCGCATCTTCATCACCGGCCTGTCGGCGGGCGGGGCGATGACCGCGGTGATGCTGGCGACCCATCCGGAGAAATTCGCCGCCGGCGCGATCATCGGCGGCCTGCCCTATGGTACCGCGATCGGCGTGCGCGCCGCGCTGGAGCGGATGCGCGGGACTGCCGCCACCGATACACTCGCCATCGCCGCCGGCGCCCGGATGCCGCGCGTCGCCATCTGGCACGGCACCGCCGACCCGACGGTCGTGATCGCCAACAGCGACGCGCTGGTCGACCAGTGGCGCCGCGTTCACGCCCTGCCTGCCCAGCCGCACGCGGAGCAGGGCGGCCGCAACTGGTCGCACCGCGCGTGGTGCGATGCGCAGGGCCATGCGCTGGTCGAGGAATGGCGGATCGCCGGCATGGGGCACGGCGTGCCGATCGATCCGATGAGCGGTATCGGCGTGGCCGGGCCGTTCATGCTCGATGTCGGCCTGTCCAGCACGCTGGAGATCGCGCGCGGCTGGGGGCTGGTCGCCCCGGCGATCGATGCCGACACACCGCCGCCCGCCCGGCCCGCGCCCGTGTCGCCGGCACCGGCCCCCGCCCTCGGCCGGGTACAGGCGACGATCGAACAGGCGCTGCGCACCGCCGGCCTGATGCGCTGACTTGCCGCGCGGGCGGGCGGGCGGCACACAGGGCCATGCTCGCCCGCCCACCCCGCCCCCGCTCGCGCGCCTCGCGCATCGCCGCCGACGATGCCGGCCGCCGGGGCGAACGCATCGCCGGCTGGTGGCTGCGGCTGAAGGGCTGGCGCATCCTCGCGCGCCGCGTCCGGACGAAATCGGGCGAGGTCGACCTTATCGCTAGGCGCGGCACGATCGTCGCCTTCGTCGAGGTAAAGACCCGCGCCACCGCCGCCGACCTCGACCACGCCATCGACGAACGCCGCCTCGCGCGGGTGGCGGCAGCGGCGGAGCTACTGGCGCCGACCTATGCCGATGGCTGCGACATCCGCATCGATGTCATCCTCCTCGCCCCGCGCACAGCTCCGCGCCATATCGAGAATGCGTGGATCGGCTATTGAGCCGTGTCGCGGCGACCGTCCCCGAAATCGGTCATCCCGGCGTTGCCCTGCCGATAACGCCACCCGTCACCGGACCGTCGATCGCCGTCTCAGCGATCGCGGATCGTGCCCAGATAGGTCTCGGGCCGCTCGCCCTCACCGATCCAGATCGCCGTCGCGCTGAAATAGTCGAAGGGGTTATCAAGCGTCGGCCGAAGGTCGATCCGGGTGCCGTTCAACTGACGGTTCAGCGGGTCCAGGATGATGGCATTCGCACCGCGTGCGCCGGCGATCACGCGCAACTGACGCTCCAGGGCACGCGGCAGGGTATCGCCATCGTCCTTGATCCGAATGCTGTCGACGACGGTGAAGCGACCTTCCACATCGGCTGCGCTGCTGAACACCCGGACATCGTCGGCCTTCACGCGGATTGGCCGGGTCAGCGTGATACCCGGCGGTCCCAGCCGCTCAACCGTACAGCTGCACAGCAGCATCGCAGCACCCACCACGAACAGACTCTTCACGCC
>CAJYRU010000375.1 GCA_913777295.1 uncultured Sphingomonas sp.
GGGACGCGACTATTCCCGTGTCACGATTACAAGGCGCCAGGGCGCACCGAATTCGCCTGGGAAACGACCGCCGGCGAGCAGCGGCGCGCCAGCGTCCATGTTCATGACGGCGTGACCGAAGACGACTGGGTCACGATGCGCGAGCAGCGGGACGCCGGCCTGTCAGTGCCCAAGCTCCTGCTGCCATCCATACAGGTCAATATCCGCGCCGGCCGTTTTGAAGAGGCAGAGGCGAACGGCGTCACCTATCTGCGCATTCCGGTGAAGTGGAAGGCGCAGTAAGCATCAGCCCACGAACATCTTGCCGCCGCGGCGATCAGGATGGGCGCCCGGTCGCGATGCTCGACATATCCGTCTTTGGGTCGATCCGATGGCCGGCATCCTTCCGCTCGGAATAGCGATCGACCAGTTGGGCAGTATGCGGACGCAACAGGACGGTGAAGCGCACCAGTTCCTCCATCACATCGACGATCCGGTCGTAATAGCTTGAGGGCTTCATGCGACCGGCATCGTCGAACTCGGCGAATGCCTTGGCGACCGACGACTGGTTGGGGATCGTCACCATCCGCATCCAGCGGCCCAGCACGCGCAGCGTGTTGACGCTGTTGAACGACTGCGATCCGGCCGACACCTGCATGACCGCGAGCGTGCGGCCCTGGGTCGGGCGCATTCCGCCCATCGAGAGCGGCAGATGGTCGACCTGCAGCTTCATGATGCCGGTAATCTGGCCGTGGCGTTCGGGGCTGCACCATACCTGCCCCTCCGACCATAACGACAGTTCACGCAACTCGCGGACAGCGGGATGATCGTCGCCCGCGTGCTGATCGGGCAGCGGCAGCGTGGACGGATCGAAGATGCGCGTCTCGCACCCGAACAGTCGCAGCAGCCGCGCCGCCTCCTCGATGCACAGCCGCGAATAGGACCGCTCGCGCAGGCTCCCATAGAGCAGCAAGATGCGCGGTGCGGGATCGAGCGGGCCGAGCCCCAGTGCCGGGCGCTGCCGGACAAAGGCGGGGTCCAGCGCCGGGAGGTAATCAGGGTCAGGAAGGTCGCGCAGCGGCATCGGCGGGTCCCTTGGTCAGCGACGTGGCGTTCGTGGAGCAAGACGTCGCGAACTCGGCCAATGCGACGAGCGGCGCGGGTGCGCGGGGGAAACGGCGAAGACCGGCCCGGTCATCGCTGTGCGCCCCGCTCGTACCAGGATCGGCTCCGCTTCACAATTACGACGACCGACAGCATCACCGGCACCTCGACCAGCACGCCGACGACCGTCGCCAGCGCCGCACCGGACTTGAGGCCGAACAGGGAAATCGCCGCAGCGACCGCCAGCTCGAAGAAGTTGGACGCACCGATCAGCGCGGCCGGCGCCGCCACGCACCATGCGACGCCGAACTTGCGCGACAACCAATAGGCAAGGCCGGCATTGAGATAGACCTGAATGAGGATCGGCACCGCGAGCAGCGCGATCACCAGCGGCTGCGCGACGATCGCCTCGCCCTGAAAGCCGAACAGCAGCACCAGCGTCGCCAGCAACGATAGCAGCGACACCGGGCCGAGCCGGCCGAGCAGTCGATCGAGCGCGGCCTGTCCCCCGTTCGCCAGAACGACGCGACGGACGATCTGAGCAGTGATAACCGGCACGACGATGTAGAGCAGTACCGAGATCAGCAGCGTGTCCCACGGCACCGTGACCGACGCGACACCAAGCAGCAGCGCGACCAGCGGCGCGAACAGGAACACCATGATGACGTCGTTCAACGCGACCTGGCTCAGCGTGTAGGTCGGTTCGCCGTCGCAAAGGTTGGACCAGACGAACACCATCGCGGTACAGGGTGCTGCGGCAAGCAGGATCAGCCCGGCGATGTAGGACGGCCCCTCCCCAGCCGGCAGCAGTGGCGCGAACAGCCGACCGATGAACAGTGCTCCCAGCGCCGCCATCGAGAAGGGCTTCACCGCCCAGTTGATGAAGAGCGTGACGCCGACACCCTTCCAGTGCTGGCGCACCGATCCCAGTGCGCCGAAGTCGATCTTGAGCAGCATCGGCACGATCATCAGCCAGATCAGCACGGCGACGATCAGGTTGACGCGCGCGACCTCCGCACCGGCGATGGTTGCGAACAGGCCGGGCAGCAGATGCCCGAGGCCGATGCCGGCGAATATGCAGAGTGCGACCCACAGCGTCAGGTATCGCTCGAACGTGCCGATGCCGGCGTGGATCGGTGCGGGGTCGGTGATGGGTGCGACAGAGGACATGGAATCAGGCGACCCGCTGGCCGGATGCGTCCACGACCTGTTCGCCGTCCTCCTTCGCGAACGCGCCGCGCTGCGCCGACGGCAGCAGATCGAGGACCGCTTCGGACGGACGGCAGAGCTTCACGCCGAGCGGCGACACGACCAGCGGCCGGTTGATGAGGATCGGATGCGCCATCATCGCGTCGACCAGCGCCTCGTCGGACAGCGACGTGTCGCCCAGACCCAGTTCCGCATAGGGCGTCCCCTTCTCGCGCAGCAGATCGCGTGGGGCCATCCCGGCGCGGTCGATCAGTACGACGAGCAGCGCGCGAGAGGGAGGCGTCTTGAGATACTCCACGACATGCGGTTCGATGCCGGCGTTGCGGATCATCGCCAATGCGTTGCGCGACGTGCCGCAGGCGGGGTTGTGGTAGATGACGATGTCGACGGCCACGCAACGTCCTTTCAGCAGCAGGGGGCAAGTGCGGCGACGAGCGGCTTGCACAGCTCGGCATTGCCGGCGCAGCAGTCCTTGACGAGAAACAGCGTCAGCGCGCGCAGGCCGTTCAGATCGGCGCGGTAGATGATTGAGCGGCTGTGTCGCTCGGCGTGGACCAGACCGGCGCGGGCAAGGATGCCGAGATGCGCCGACATGGTGTTCTGCGGCACGTCGAGCCGGCGGGCGATCTCTCCGGCCGCGAGACCCGCAGTTTCATGCCGGACGAGCAGCCGGAACACGTCGAGCCGTGTCGGCTGCGCAAGCGCACTCAAGGCGCCGATGGCCGATTCGGTTTCCATATATCCAGCATAACGGATATACTCAGTTGCGTCCCACAGGAATCGTTCGACATCCTGCCACCGGGCCGCATTTCGCCCCTTCCGCACCGGGCAGGGAACCATGTCGGCGGCATCGCGGTGAATACCGTCGCTGTCAGTGATCGCTCGCCGGTTGTATGCACGTGGACGTCTGAAACGTCAGACCGTTCGGCTGGACTGTCCACAAGGGCTGGCAAAGGCCTGCGCGATCAACCGTTTCGCTTCCGCCCATGCGGCCGTGTCTGGGGTAACCAGTTCGACATGCCCGGTGTCGCCGACCTCCTGCAGCGTCACCCTGTCACCGGCGGCCTGCGCCTTGGCGAGATAGGCGGTCGCCATGCGGAACGGGACGATCCGGTCGGCGCGTCCATTGACCAGATCGTGCGGCACGCCGAGCGGCAGGAGGCGCACGACGGACGTATCCGCATAGGGATCGGCGCGCGCCTCCCCGATCAGCTGCGCGACGATCTCGACACCACAGCCATTGTCGGGGCTGTTCGCCACATCCTCCAGATCGGGCAGGCCGCCGAGGCTGACCACGTGCGCGATCGCCAGTGGTTCGCCGCGTGCCAGGGGGCTGGTGGCGGGCAGGCGTAGACGCGCCGCCAGCCACAGCGCCAGATGTCCCCCCGCCGAATGGCCGACCGCCACGACTTGCGACAGGTCGAGGTCGAACCGGGCGGCATGATCGCGCAGGGCATCGGCTGCTCCGGCGGCATCGACGAAGGTGCCGGGATAGCCCCCGCCGGTGCGGTCGACGCCGCGATAATCGATGTTCCACACGGCGTAACCGCTGGTGCGCAGATCGTCGGCGACCCAGTCCATCAACCGCCGGTCGGCAATTTCGGTCTGCCAGCAACCGCCATGCACCATCAGCACGACCGGATGCGGCCCGCCCTGCGGGGGCAGCCAGACATCCACCTTCTGCATCGCATCCGGGCCATAGGTAATCGTCGCGTCGCATCGCGGGCGCGCGCGGCTGGTCAGGTCGTCCCAGACGAGCAATTGGCGGCCAGGTTCGTCCATCATGTCACCCGCATCGCCACGCGAAAGCGCGGATCGTCCCACCGGCGCTGTTCCAGGATGTCGTGCAGCTTCTCCACTGCCTGCCAGACATCGGCATAGCTGAGATAGAGCGGGGTCAGGCCGAAGCGCAGAATGTCGGGCGCGCGGAAATCGCCGACGACACCATCCTCGATCAACGCCTGACATAAGGCATAGGCGTGCGGATGGCGGAACGAGACATGGCTACCCCGCGCCGCCGGGTCGCGGGGCGTGGCCAGTTCCAGCCCGAACGCGGCGCAGCGCTGCTCCACGCGGTCGATCAACAGCGTCGACAGCGCAACCGACTTGGCGGTGACGTCGGCGAAGTCGACCTCGTTGAACAGCGCCAATCCCTCTTCCAGCGCGGCCAGTCCCAGGATCGGCGGCGTGCCGCACAGGAACCGCGCGATACCCGGCGCCGGATCATAGCCATCGCCGAACGCGAACGGCGCGCTGTGGCCCATCCACCCCGACAGCGGCGACCGCAGCCTTGCCTGATGGCGCTCCGCGACAAAGAGGAACGCGGGGGCGCCCGGCCCGCCGTTCAGATATTTGTAGCCGCATCCGACCGCTAGGTCAGCGTACGCGCCATTGAGGTCGACCGGGACCGCCCCCACGCTGTGGCTCAGGTCCCACAAGATCAGCGCCCCGGCGCCGTGCGCCGCGGCGGTGATCGCCGCCATGTCGAGCTTGCGCGCGGTCTTGTAATGGACGTGCGTCAGCAGGACGACCGCGACGTCCGCATCGATCGCCTCGACAATCCGGTCCGCCGGAACCGTCTTCAGCGTCGCCCCCATGAACTCTGCCACGCCCGAGGCGACATACAGGTCGGTCGGGAAATTGCCCGGCTCCGACAGGATCGTGTGACGCCCCGGCCGGTCGGCAAGGGCAGCGGCCAGCAGCTTGAAGAGATTGGCCGAGGTCGAGTCGGCAACGACCACCTCGCCCGGCGCCGCGCCGATCAGCGGGGCGATGCGATCGCCGACCCGCGTCGGTGCGCCGATCCAGTCATGGGTGTTCCAGCTGCCGATTAGGTCCTGCCCCCATTCGCGGGTCACGACCCGCTCCATCCGCGCCATGGTGGCGGCAGGCAGCACGCCCAGCGAATTGCCGTCGAGATAGATCACGCCCGGCGGCAATGCGAACCGCGCCCGCATCGGCCTCAGCGGATCGGCCGCATCGCGCGCCTGCGCCTCTTCCAGTGTCGCCATGCCGGTCATCGCCGTCTCCATCACAATGCCACCCGCACGGTCAGCAGTTCGGGAAAGAACACCTGATCGATGACGCGCGCCAGATAGGGAACGCCCGCCGTGCCGCCTGTGCCCCGCTTGAACCCGATAATTCGTTCGATCGTCTTCAGATGGCCGAACCGCCAGAGCTGGACCCGGTATTCCAGATCGACGAGCTTTTCGGCAAGTTCGTACAGGTCCCAATGCCGTTCGGACTGGGCATAGACTTCACGCCAGGCCGCCTCGACCGCCGCCGACGCGACATAGCCCTGCGTGAAATCCCGGTCGAGATGATCGGCGGGGATCGCAAAGCCGCGCCGCGCGAGCAGCCTGAGCGTTTCATCATACAGGCTGGGCGTTGCCGCTGCCGCCGCCAGCATCGCATGAACCGCCGGGTCGCGCTCGTGGACCGCGATCATGTCGGCATTCTTGTTGCCCATGATGAATTCCAGCGCCCGATATTGCGCCGACTGGAACCCCGAACTCGAACCGAGCTTGCCGCGCATTGCGCTATAGTCCGCCGGCGTGATGGTCGCCAGCACGTCCCAGCTCTGGATCAGCTGCGTCTGGACCCGCGCCACCCGCGCCATCATCTTGAACGCCAAGCCCAGCCGATCCTCGACAATCGCGGTCCGTGCCGCCTCCAGTTCGTGGAGGCACAGCTTCAGCCACAGTTCGGATGCCTGGTGGATGACGATGAACAGCAGTTCGTCATGCGTATCCGACAGCGGCTGCTGACAATCGAGCAGCCGGTCGAGTTGCAGATAACCGCCATAGGTGATGTCGGTCGGGGCGGACGGGGGCTGGCGCAGTTCCATGGCCGGATACTATCGCGACCGGGCGGGAACATTGTTCGCAAAATCCATTGGCTGTATCAGGCGCCGAAGAACGTTGTTCCGACATTTACCGGGGATACCGACCGATGCTCCGCCCTGCCCTGACGCCCGTCGACTTCGGTCTCCTGGAATCGCTGGAACGGAACGGTCGCCAGTCGTTCGCGACACTCGCCGCCGACAACGGCCTGTCGAAGACCCCGTGCTGGAACCGGGTGCAGGCGATGGAAGAGGCGGGCATCATCCGCGGCTACCGCGCCGACATCGACCCGGCCGCGCTGGGGCTGAGCGTCATCGCCCATGTCCAGGTATCGATCGACGCGGCGCAGCGCGATGCGTTCGAGGCTGCCGTGATGGACGATCCCGCGATCCTCGAATGCCATTCGATTGCGGGCGACGCCGACTATCTGTTCAAGATCGCCTGTCGCGACGTCGAGGCGCTGGACGACCTGCTGCGCGATCAACTCACCTTGTTGCCGGGCGTCACCCGCACCCATACGACGATCAGCCTGAAGGTCATCAAGCCCCCCGCCCCGCTCAGCCGCGCGGTGCGCCA
>CAJYRU010000376.1 GCA_913777295.1 uncultured Sphingomonas sp.
GTGGAGGCGTCGAAAGCGTGGAGCTGGAGCAGGTCGATCCGGTCTGTGCCGAGCCGTCGCAACGCCGCCTCGGCCGCGCCGATCAGCCGCGCCCGCGACGCGCCCCAGTCCTGCGGGCCGTCGCCCATCGGCAGCGCGGTCTTGGTGGATATGAGAACGGCATCGCGCCGCCCCCTGATCGCCTCGCCCAGCACCTGTTCCGACGCGCCGTCCGAATAGACGTCGGCGGTGTCGAACAGCGTCACGCCCGCGTCGAGGCAGATATCGACCAGCCGCCGTGCCTCGGCGGCGTCGCTTGTGCCCCAGGCGCTGAACAGCGGTCCCTTGCCGCCGAAGGTCCCCGCGCCGAACGACAAGGCCGGAACGCGCAGGCCGGACGATCCCAATTGCCGATATTCCATGACACCTCCTTTGCGAATGTCATTGTCAGGCGCATAGATGGACGGTGTCGCGAGGCGGCGGAACCGCCCGCGGGTGCAAAGGATCTATGCCTTGGAAGCAAAGCTAACCGGCAATGACGATCGCGCCCGGTCGCTCGCCTTGTTCGCCAGCGTGGTGGAGCAAGGCAGCTTTTCCGCCGCCGGCCGCACGCTCGGGCTGACGCCTTCGGCGGTGGCGCGCGCGATCGACCGGATCGAAGCGCGGCTGGGCGTCCGGCTGCTGCTCCGGTCAACCCGCGCGCTGGCGCTCACGGCCGAGGGGCAGGCCTATCTGCTCGCCGCGCGGCGCATCCTCGCCGATCTCGATGATGCCGAGCAGCAGATCGCCGACCAGGGCGCGCCACGGGGACGGCTGCGGATCAGCGCGGCGCTGGCGCATGGCCGGTTGTGCGTCGTGCCGCTGCTCGGCGACTTCGCGCGGGCCTATCCGCACATCCTGATCGATATCGCGCTGACGGACACGCTCGTCGATGTCGCGGCGGGTCAGGCGGATGTCGCGATCCGCTTCGGCCCGCTCGCCGACAGCGGGCTCACCGCGCGAAAACTATCCGAGGCGCGGCGGGTGATCGTGGCGTCGCCCGACTATCTGGCGCGGGCGGGCACGCCCAGGGTGCCGGAGGACCTGCACGCCCATAACTGCCTGAACTTCAATTTTCGCCGCGCCGAACCGATCTGGCCATTCCGCCGCGATGGCCGGGAGTTCACGCTGTCCGTGGAAGGCGGCATCGTCGCCAACAATGGCGAGACGCTGGGCCAGCTCGCCGCCGCCGGGGTCGGCATCACCCGCGTCGGTCGCTTCAGCGTCGCGGCCGAGATCGCGGACGGGCGGCTCGTACCGCTGCTGGAAGAGTATAATCCAGGTGACGTCGAGCTGATCCACGCGGTCTTCGTCGGCGGCGTCGCCACGCCTGCGCGGGTGCGGGTGTTCGTCGACTTCCTGGTCGAGCGCCTAGCCAACCGGTTCGAGTAGCGGGCGCGACACGGCCCTTTCCAGGAAGGCGTACAGCCGGTCGTCATCGCTCATCGCCACGTTGAAGCGCATGTCATCGCGCCAGCCGCCGCTGGTGCTGAACACCGGGCCCGGTGCCAGCACGATCCCTTCGGCAATCGCCCCGCGCGCGAGGTCGACGGCATCGATGCCATCCGGCAGTCGCGCCCAGAGGAAGATGCCCGCCGCCGGGTCGGTCCATGGCTCGATACCGATGGCCCGCAGACGTTTCGCCACCCGTGCCGTAGCCCGAGCCAGCCGGGTCCGGACACCGTCAATGTGACGCCGATAGCTGCCATCGGTCAGCACCGCGTGGAGCAGATTGGCGGCGAGCGGACTCCCCGCCATCGACGTCGCGATCCGCAGGTGGGCCAGCCCATCGATCCAATCGGGCCGGGCCGCGATATGGCCACAGCGCACCGCCGCCGATAGCGACTTGGAAAAACTGCCGATGCGAATCGTCCGGTCGAGCCCGTCGAAGGCCGCCAGCCGTGGCGACGGCGTATGTTCGAAGTCGGCGAAGATATCATCCTCGACGACGACCATGTCATGCGCCTCGGCGATCTTGAGCAGTCGGTGCGCCGTGGCGGCGGCGAGCGTTGCGCCGGTCGGGTTATGGATGCCTGAGTTGGTCAGGTAGAAGCGCGGCCGATGGGCCGTGGCCGCTTCAGCGAAGGCGGTGACGTCCGGCCCGGTGGGTGTCATCCGCACGCCGACGATGTTGGCCCGGTGCGCCCGAAGCAGCGCCAGAAAGTTGAAGTAGCACGGATCGTCGACCAGCACGGTGTCGCCCGGCTGGAGCAGGAAGCGACACACCAGATCGAGCGCATGGGTGCCGCTGTCGGTCAGCAGGATCTGGTCGGGGCCGGCTTCGATCCCCTGATCCGCCATCCTTCTTGCCAGCAACGCCCGGAGCGGGGGCGAACCCAGGGGGGAAGCGTACCCTGCCAACGTGCCGTCATCGTCCGATCGCGCTGCCCCGCGCATCGCCTTGCGGAGGGCGTCGCCCGCCAGCCAATCATCGGGCAGCCAGCCACATCCCGGCATCAACTCGTGCCGCCGTTCGCCGAGCGACTGGCGCAGCATCCAGAGCGGATCGACCTCGCGTTCCTGCGTCGTGGCCAGGCGATCCAGCGCCAGCGGAGCCAAGGGCGCGGCGACATAGAAGCCCGATCCCGGTCGGGACCGGATCACGCCCTCAGCCGCGAGGCGATCATAGGCCTCGACCACCGTCGAGCGCGCGACGCCGCTGATCTCGGCCATGGTGCGGATTGACGGCAGTCGCGCGCCCGGCGTCAGCGCCCGAGCGTCGATCCGGTCGCGGATCACGCGGACGACCATGCCGGTGCGGGTTTCGTCGGGGGCGCTCGTCATCGTACTGCCATTTCCACCCATACAGTTCGGCATGATCGTACCGTTGTGTATCTGTCAGCGCCAGTTGCCCCGCGATAGAACCAGCCATCAGCAACAGGAGATGTCCGTGACCCGCCCCTTCCGCCTGATCGACGTATTCGGCACCGATCCGCTGACCGGCAATCCGCTGGCCGTCATCGCCGATGCCGAGGGTCTGACGACGGACGAGATGCAGGCGATCGCAAGCTGGCT
>CAJYRU010000377.1 GCA_913777295.1 uncultured Sphingomonas sp.
AGCCAGCGCTATGGCATTGCGCTGCTGGAGAGGTTCCTCGCATGGCGTCCTTGATCGTCTTTCCCGCCATCGACCTGAAGGGCGGACAGGTCGTCCGTCTGGCCGAGGGCGATATGGACCGCGCCACCGTCTATGGCGACGATCCCACGCATCAGGCGACACTGTTTGCCGATGCCGGCGCGGATCATCTGCACGTCGTCGATCTGGACGGGGCATTCGCCGGCCAGTCGGTCAATGGCGACGCGGTCGCAGGCGTCCTGAAGGCGTTTCCGGGCCGGGTGCAGCTGGGCGGCGGCATCCGCAACCGTGCCGATGTCGACCGCTGGCTCGATTTAGGCGTCGCGCGGGTCGTGATCGGGACCGCCGCCCTCGAAGACCCCGATTTCGTGCGCGAAGCTGCTGCCGCCTGTCCGGGCCAGATCGTCGTCGCGGTCGATGCGTGGGACGGCATGGTCGCCACGCGCGGCTGGGCCGATGTCTCGACCGTCTCGGTCACCGACCTTGCCCGCCGGTTCGAGGATGCCGGCGTCGCCGCCGTCCTCTTCACCGATGTCGGTCGCGACGGGATGCTGAAGGGCTGCAATGTCGAGGCGACCGCCGCTCTGGCCGCCGCCGTGTCTATCCCCGTCATTGCCAGTGGCGGCGTGGCGGGAATCGAGGATATTCACGCGCTGAAGGGCAAGGCGGGGATCGAAGGCGTCATCACCGGCCGCGCGCTGTATGACGGCCGCCTCGACCTTGCCGACGCGATCCGGGTCGCTACCGCATGACGGTCCGGGCGCGGGTCATTCCCTGTCTCGACGTCCATGCCGGACGGGTGGTCAAGGGCGTGAACTTCGTCGACCTGCGCGATGCGGGCGATCCGGTGGAACAGGCGCGCGCCTATGACGCCGCAGGCGCGGACGAACTGACCTTCCTCGACATCGGCGCCAGCCATGAAGGGCGCGATACGATCATCGACGTGGTGCGCCGGACGGCCGAAGTGTGCTTCATGCCGCTGACCGTCGGCGGCGGGGTGCGATCGCCCGAGGATGCGCGTGCGCTGCTGCTGGCGGGGGCGGACAAGGTCGCGGTGAACTCCGCTGCCGTGGCGCGTCCCGAACTGGTCGCCGACATCGCCGATCGCTTCGGCAGCCAGTGCGTCACCGCCTCGGTCGATGCCCGCCGGGTCGATGGCCATTGGGAGGTCTTCACCCATGGCGGCAGGCGGGCGACGGGGATCGATGCGGTCGAGCACGCGCTCAAGTTGGCGGCGCTGGGTGCGGGCGAGTTGCTGGTGACGTCGATGGACCGCGACGGGACGCGCGATGGCTATGATCTGGAACTGATCCGCACCATCGCCGATACGGTGTCGGTGCCGGTGGTGGCCTCGGGCGGCGTCGGAACACTCGACCACCTCGTCGCAGGGGTGACGCAGGGTCATGCCAGCGCGGTGTTGGCGGCGTCGATCTTTCATTTCGGTGAAGCCTCGGTGGCGGAGGCTCATGCGGCGTTGGCGGCGGCCGGCGTGCCGGTGCGGTCACACTGACGAAAGACGTCGCCCCGGCGAAGGCTGGGGCATCCTGCGGCGAGGAGGGCGTTCCCGTACCGCGAGATCCCAGCCTTCGATGGGATGACGTATGTGGCAAAGGTGAAGGAGCGCCGCCCCGCAACGCACCCGTGCCGTTTGCGAACACCCCCCACCACCATCGCTTTGCGACGGTCCCCCTCCCCGTACCGGGGAGGATTTTCTCGCGAAGGAAAACCCCCTAGAGCCGCTCCATGGCCACCACCGCCCTTGCCGCCGCCCATTCGGGCATCGCTCCCCAACGCGAAGGCTTTGCCTTTTCCGACGTGGCAACCTTCGTCGCCTTCGCGTTCATGGTGGTGCTGGCGCGGCGGGCGATCCGTAACCGGCATCGTAGCAGGAAAGACTGACATGGACGCATTCGACCGGCTTGAAACGGTGATCGCCAGCCGGATCGGCGGCGATCCGGGCGAATCCTATGTTGCCAAGCTGCACGCGCGCGGCACGTTGAAGATCGCGCAGAAGGTCGGCGAGGAAGCGGTTGAGTGCGTGATCGCCGCGTGTGGCAACGACCGCGCGGGGCTGATCGGCGAGGCCGCCGACCTGATGTTCCACCTGACGCTGCTGCTGCACGCGCAGGGCATTGCGCTTGACGACGTCCGCGCCGAGCTGACCCGCCGCGAAGGTCGGTCGGGCATCGCCGAAAAAGCGTCCCGTCCCCAGGAGTGATCCCCATGCCGATCGACGCCACGAAGCCGTATGACGACAGCAACATCTTTGCCCGCATCCTGCGCGGCGAGATCCCGGCCAAGCGGGTCTATGAAGACGAGTTCGCCCTCGCCTTCCATGACATCGCCCCCCAGGCGCCGGTGCATGTGCTGGTGATCCCCAAGGGCCGCTATGTGTCGTGGGACGATTTTTCCGCGCACGCGCCCGATGCGGAAATCGCCGGTTACATCCGTGCGGTCGGGCATGTCGCGCGCGAACATGGGCTGGGCGAACCGGGTTATCGCCTGCTCGCCAATATCGGCGGGCATGGCGGACAGGAGGTGCCGCACCTGCACGTCCACCTGTTCGGCGGCCGGCCGCTCGGACCGATGCTGTCGCAATAGGACAGCTTTATTACACGAAAGGAATTGCACGGAGCGGATTTGCGGGTAGGTTTCCCGCATTCAAACGAGAGCGTCGCGCGAACGAACGCGACGCATCAGGGGATCGCTTCATGAAATTCGGGCGCGTCAAGCCACTCGACGCCATTCTCGCCACGGCGAAAGCCAAATCGCTGGAGCCGACGCTGGGCTGGTTCCAGCTGACCCTGTTCGGTATCGGCTGCGTCATCGGCACCGGCATCTTCGCACTGACCGCATCCGGCGCGCAAAAGGCCGGACCCGGCCTGATGCTGGCATTCGCGATCGCCGGCGTGATCTGCATCGTCGCGGCGCTGTGCTATGCGGAAATCGCCGCCATGATCCCCGTCGCGGGATCGGCCTATACCTATACCTATTCGGTCATGGGCGAATTTCTAGCCTGGACCGTTGGGTGGGCGCTGGTGCTGGAATATGCCGTCGCCGCCTCGGCCGTCTCCGTCACCTGGTCGGATTACTTCCAGGGTACGGTGATACGCGAGTTTCTGGGGCTGCAGATGCCGACATGGCTGTCGGCAGGGCCACTGGCATTCGGCGGATCGCCGGGCGGGTTCATCAACCTGCCCGCCGTCGTGATCGCCGGCTTCGTGACCTGGCTGCTGGTCGTCGGCACCAAGGAGAGCGCGCGGTTCAATGCGATCCTCGTCGCGATCAAGGTCACGGCACTCACCGCCTTCCTCATCCTGACCCTGCCGAAGGTCGAGATGGCGCGGTTCAATCCGTTCCTGCCGGCGGGCGTCTTCGGCGGTTTCGGCACGGGCATCGGCGCGGTGGGCGCGGCGGCGACGATCTTCTTCGCCTATGTCGGGTTCGACGCGGTATCGACCGCCGCCGAGGAAACCAAGAACCCGCAGCGCAACGTACCGATCGGCCTGATCGGATCGCTGCTGTTCTGCACCGTCTTCTACATTCTGGTTGCCGCCGGCGCGATCGGCACGATCGGCGGCACGCCGATCATGGGTCCCAACGGCATTCCGTTCCCGGCCGGATCGGAAGAGCTGGCCCGCCAGTGCGCGCTGCCGCAATATGCCGATGCGCTGGTCTGTTCGAAGGAAGCGCTGGCGCACGTCCTGCGCGTCATCGGCTTCAGCGCGGTCGGCAACATGCTGGGGATCGCGGCCTTCGTCGCGCTGCCCTCGGTGATCCTGATCCTGATCTTCGGCCAGACGCGCATCTTCTTCGTCATGTCGCGCGACGGCCTCCTCCCCGAGGGGCTGTCGAAGATCCATCCGAAGTACAAGACGCCCTATGTCGTGACGCTCATCACTGGTGCGGTCGTCGCCCTGTCGGCGGCGTTCCTGCCGGTCGGGAAGCTCGCCGACATCGCCAATGCCGGGACGCTCTATGCGTTCATGATGGTGGCGATCGCGGTGATGATGCTGCGGCGGACCGAGCCGACCCGCGAACGCAAGTTCAAGACGCCGGCATTGTGGCTCGTCGGACCGCTCACCATCGCAGGCTGCATCTTCCTGTTCGTCAACCTGCCGTACGAAGCGATGCTGGTGTTGCCGGCATGGGGGCTGATCGGCGTGGTGATCTATTACGCCTATAGCTACAAGAACAGCCATCTGGGCCGGGGCATCGTGACCGTCACCGACCTCGACAACCATCCGGATCACACGCCGACGACCTGAGCCGGCGACGTTCCGTAAAAATGAAAACGGCCCGGAAGGCGACTTCCGGGCCGTTTGCCTTGATGCCGGCGTTGCGGATCAGTCCAGCTTGTCCGCCATCAGCTTGGTCAGGTCGACCTCTGGCCGCGCGCCATAGTGCGAGATGATCTCGGCCGCGCACAAGGCGCCCAGCTTTAGCGAGCGCTCGATGTCGTGGCCCTGCGCCTGTCCGTGGAGGAAACCGGCGGCGAACAGGTCGCCGGCACCCGTGGTGTCGACCACGCGCTCGATCGGTTGCGCCGGCACGCTGGTGCGAACGCCATCGGTCACGGCGATCGCGCCACGTTCGCCGCGGGTCACGACCAGCACCGGCACCTGGCCGGCGATCCGCTCCACCGCCGCGTCGAAATCCTCGACCTGCGCCAGTGCCAGCAGCTCATTCTCGTTGGCGAACAGGATGTCGACCTGCCCATCGGCGATCAGGGTGCGGAAATCGTCGCCATGGCGCGAGATGCAGAAGGTGTCCGACAGGGTGAAGGCGACCTTGCGCCCCGCGTCGCGGGCGATGCGGATGCCGGCACGCATCGCGGCGCGCGGCTCCTCCGGGTCCCACAGATAGCCTTCGAGATACAGGATCGCCCCGCTGGCGATCAGGTCAGCGTCCAGCGCCGCTTCGGGCAGGAACTGCGATGCGCCGAGGAAGGTATTCATCGTGCGCTGCCCGTCGGGCGTCACGAAGATCAGGCAGCGGGCGGTGGTCGGCTCCCCGGCACGGACCGCAGTGTCGAACCGGACGCCGGCGGCGCGGATGTCATGCGCGAACACCGCGCCCAGCTGGTCGTCGGCGACCTGCCCGATAAAGCCGGTCTTGCCGCCCAGTGCCGCGATGCCGGCGACGGTGTTGGCGGCCGACCCGCCCGATACTTCGCGGCCCGGACCCATCTTGGCATAAAGCGCATCGGCATCGGCGGGCGAGAAGACGAGCTGCATCGACCCCTTGGTCATGCCTTCGGCCGCAAGGAAGGCGTCGTCCGACTGGGCGAGAATATCGACGATGGCGTTGCCGATCGCAACGACGTCGAGCGTGGGCTGGGTCAATCAAGGTCTCCGAAACAACAGGTCCGGCGAAGGCGCGCGGACATTGCCTCGCGCGTTAGCCAGCGGCGCGCGCGCTAGCAAGCTCATGCCCCCGCCGGGCGTTGACGCGTCCGATCCGGGCCACCATCGTCCGGCCCATGATCGAGAGCTTCTTCCTGTCCGTCGCGCAGCTGGGCGACCGTGCATTCCTGCGGGTACTTGCCAAGTCGCTTGCACTGACCCTCGTGCTGCTGGCGCTGGCCGGTGCCGGATTGGCATGGGCCGCGCGCTGGGTAACGACCGACCTGTTCGTGCTGGGCGACGATGCCGGCACGCTGGCCGCCATTGCCGCCGTCATCGTCGCGATCGGGCTGGCATGGCTGCTGTTCCGCATCGTCGCGATCGCGGTCATCGGCCTGTTCGCCGATGAGGTCGTCGAAGCGGTCGAGGCCAGGCACTACCCTGCCGCGCTCGCGACCGCACGCCCGGTGCCGATCGGCCGATCGCTGGCGATGGGGGGCAAATCGATCCTGCGAACCGTCGCGGTCAATCTGTTCTTCGTGCCGCTATATCTCCTGCTGCTCGCCACCGGCATCGGCACGGCGGCCGTCTTCTTCATAGTCAATGGCTGGCTGCTGGGGCGCGACCTGTCGGACATGGTCGCCGCCCGCCACCTGCCCCCGACCGCCATGCCCGCCGAGCGATCCGGCAGCGGCGGGCGGCGGTTTCTTCTCGGCCTGATGGGAACCGGATTGCTGTTGATACCGTTTGTGAATTTCGTTGCGCCGCTGATCGGCGCCGCGATGGCGACGCATGGCTTTCATCGGCGCCGGGGCAAGGGGGTCGGGAATGCGTAGCGTTGGGATCGGCGTATGCCTAGCGCTGGCCGTCTCCGGCTGCGCCACGCCCGGTCCCGTCGTCCGCCAGAACGCCCTGCCCACCCCGCCAAGGCCGAATTACGGTACTGTCGGTCTCGAACGCGTACTGGGTCAGAATGCCAATGCCCTGACCCAGCTGTTCGGTCAGCCGCTGCTCGACCTCACCGAAGGGGCGGGCCGCAAGCTGCAGTTCGGATCGAATATCTGCGTACTCGACGCCTATCTCTATGCCCCCCAACAGGGCGGCGTACCCGTCGTCAGCCACATCGATGCACGCCAGCGCACCGGCGCGCCGATCGATCGCGCCAGTTGCGTTGCGGCCCTGACCCGGCGCGATGGCGGACGCTGAATTCCAATAATGCTGCAGTTGCGAAATAACATTTTGGTCGATAGGACTGGGATAGTAACAATAGATCGCTGCGGCGCAACAATTGCTGACGTCTTTGCTTTCCAATTCTTTGCACAGGAACCTGCTTGACCATGCCGACGATCGTACCCGTGATCCTTTCCGGCGGCTCGGGCACCCGCCTGTGGCCGATGTCGACTCCGGAAACGCCCAAGCAGATGCTGGCGCTGACCGCGGAGGCGACGATGCTGCAGCTGACGGCGCAGCGCGCGGTCGGTGACGACTTCGGGGCATCGATTGTCGTAGCCAACACCCGCCATGCCGACATGATCGACGAACAGCTGCGCGCGGTCAACGCCACGCCCAGCGCCGTGATCCTCGAACCCGCCGGCCGCAACACCGCGCCCGCCATTGCGCTTGCCGCGCTGGCCGCGGGCACGCCCGATGCGGTGCTGCTGGTGATGCCGTCGGACCATGTGATCGCCGACGTACCGGCGTTCCACGCCGCCGTGCAGCGCGCGCTGCCCAAGGTGCAGGACGGCTGGCTCGCCACCTTCGGCATTTCGCCCGACGCGCCGGAAACCGGCTATGGCTGGATACAGGCTGGTGAAGAAATCGCAGAGGGGGTCCACCGCGTCGCCCGTTTCGTCGAAAAGCCGCCGCTCGACGCCGCACAGGCGATGCTGGCGGCGGGTGACCATGTGTGGAACGGCGGCATCTTCCTGTTCCGTGCCGACCGCTATCTGGCCGAGCTGGGCCAGCATGAGCCGGAGATGCTGGCAGCGTGCGAACGGGCGATGGACAAGGCCGAGCGTACCGGCAATCGCATCGCGCCCGACGCCGCCGCCTTTGCCGAGGCCCCGTCGCAGTCGATCGACTATGCGGTCATGGAAAAGGCGAACCGCGTCGTCGTCGTGCCGGTCGCGATGGGCTGGAACGACCTGGGCAGCTGGGATGCGCTGCACAGCATCAGCGAGCGCGACGAAACCGGCAACGCGCATCGTGGCGAAGTACTGGCGATCGATACCCGTGACTGCCTGGTCCGGACCGACGGCATCCGCATCCGCATGGTCGGCGTGTCGGACCTGATCGTCGTCGCCAGCGGCAACGACCTGCTGATCCTGCCGCGCGGCCAGAGCCAGAACGTAAAGAAGCTGGTCGAGGCGCTGAAGTAATCCGGCCGGGCGGCCGCGACGCCGCCTTGCCCCATTCCCCATCGGAGTATGACATGAAGCAACTGGTAGCCTTCGACCTCGATGGCACGCTGGCCGAGAGCAAGCAGCAACTGACCGAGGCGATGGGTGAGGCGCTGGCCGACCTGCTGGGCGTCGCGCATGTCGCGATCATCTCGGGCGGTGACTGGCCGCAGTTCGAGAAGCAGGTCGCCACCCGCCTGCCCGCACGTGCCGACCTGTCGCGGCTGTGGATGATGCCGACCAGCGGTACCAAGCTCTACACCTATGGCGATGGCCGCTGGAACACGGTCTATGCCGACCTGTTTGACGACGCGACCAAGGCGAAGATCCTCGAAGCGTTCGACGCCGCGCTGGAAGCGACCGGCTTCGTGCCCGAACAGACCTGGGGCGAGCGGATCGAGGATCGCGGCAGCCAGATCACCTTCTCCGCGCTGGGCCAGCAGGC
>CAJYRU010000378.1 GCA_913777295.1 uncultured Sphingomonas sp.
GACGCGATGAGCGCCTACCAGATGGTGCATATCATGGAGGGGGTGATCCAGCGCGGCACCGCCACCACGCTGCGCGACCTGAACCGGCCGATCATGGGCAAGACCGGCACCTCGACCGGCCCGACCGATGTGTGGTTCGTCGGCGGCACGCCGCAGATGATCGCCGGGCTGTATCTGGGCTTCGACACGCCCCGCAACCTCGGCGGCTATGCGCAGGGCGGCACGATCGCCGCGCCGATCTACAAGGCGTTTGCGGTCAAGGCCTATCAGGACATGGAGGTGCTGCCGTTCCGCGCGCCCGCCGGCATCCGCATGGTCCGCATCGACCGCGCCAGCGGCCGTCCGGTCTATGGCGGCTGGCCGACGACCGATCCCAAGGCGGCGATCATCTGGGAAGCGTTCAAGCCCGAGACCGAGGCCCGCCGGGCCACCGGCCGCCTGGGCGAAGCGCGCGCGCCCGTCACCCGCGACCCCACTCGCGCCGCGCCACAGGTCAAGGCGGCCCAGCCGCGCGACAGCGACTTCTTGCAACGCGAAGGGGGAATCTACTAGCGCGCGCCCTATATCGGCGGCATTCCCCCTGATTACGTTTTTCCGGAGTTTTCCCATGCGCGCCGAAGCGCAAGCCCATGTAGACAAGATCAACGATGCCCTCGCGCTGCTGCGCCGCTTTCTCGACTGGGATCGCGCGCTGCGCCGGCTGGACGAGCTGAACGCGCGCGTCGAGGATCAGGCATTGTGGAACGATCCCAAGGCCGCACAAGACGTGATGCGCGAACGCCGCCGGCTGGACGAGGCGATCACCGCGACGCGCGACATCGAACGCGACCTGGCCGACACGGTCGAGCTGATCGAAATGGCCGATGCCGAGGGCGACGCCGAAATGGCCGAGGAGGGCGTCGCCAACCTTGCCGAGCTGGCCAAGCGTGCCGACCATGACAAGGTACAGGCGCTGCTGTCGGGCGAGGCCGACGGCAACGACACCTATATCGAGATCAACGCCGGCGCCGGCGGGACCGAGAGCCAGGACTGGGCGGGGATGCTGCAACGCATGTATACCCGCTGGGCCGAACGCCGCGGCATGAAGGTCGAACTGGTCGACCAGCATTCGGGCGAACAGGCGGGCATCAAGTCGGCGACGCTGCTGATCAAGGGCGAGAATGCCTACGGCTTCGCCAAGACCGAGGGCGGGGTCCACCGCCTCGTCCGCATCAGCCCGTATGACAGCGCCGCGCGCCGTCACACCTCGTTCGCGTCGATCTGGGTCTATCCGGTGATCGACGACAATATCGAGGTCGAATATAACGAAAGCGACCTGCGCATTGACACCTACCGTGCGTCGGGCGCGGGTGGTCAGCACATCAACACCACCGATTCGGCAGTGCGCATCACGCACATCCCGACCGGCATCGTCGTGCAGTGCCAGAACCAGCGATCGCAGCACAAGAACAAGGCCGAGGCCTATAATCAGCTGCGCGCGCGCCTGTACGAGCGCGAGCTGGCGATCCGCGAGGCGGAGGCCAATGCCGAGAATGCGACCAAGACCGATATCGGCTGGGGCCACCAGATCCGCTCGTACGTGCTGCAGCCGTATCAGATGGTGAAGGATTTGCGCACCGGCGTCGTTTCGACCGCGCCTAGCGACGTGCTGGACGGAGCGCTCGACCCGTTCATGGCCGCCGCGCTGTCGCAGCGGGTGACCGGCGAATCGGTCGATGTCGAGGATGTCGACTGATATGCGGCGGGCGGTTCTCCTCACGCTGATGCTGCTGGCCGGTTGCGACGCGACGCAGCCGACACCGGCCGCCAATGCGCAGCGCGAGGACAAGCCCGATTTCCCCAAGGCCGACCGGCCGGTGGCGACCATCGTGTCGGCGCGCTGGTCGACCGAGGAGTCGCGCGACCGGCTGAACGAAGCCGAACTGGTGATGGACAAGGCCGGGATCGCCCCCGGCATGACCGTCGCCGACATCGGCGCGGGCGAGGGCTATTACACCATCCGCCTGGCATCGCGGGTGGGCGACGACGGCCGCGTGCTGGCCGAGGACATCATCCCGCAGATCCGCGACGCACTGGCGCAGCGGGTCGCACGCGAACGGCTGGACAATGTCAGCGTCCGGTTGGGCGAGCCGGACGATGCGAAGCTGCCGGCGAACAGTTTCGACCGCGTGCTGATGGTGCACATGTACCACGAGATCGCCGAACCCTATGCGTTCCTGTGGAACCTGCGCCCGTCGCTGCGCAATGGCGGGCAGGTCGTGGTGGTCGATGCCGATCGCCCGACCCAGAATCACGGCACCCCGCCGGCGTTGCTGAAATGCGAATTCGAAGCGGTCGGCTACAAGCTGGTCGAGTTGCAGAAGATGCCGTCCGCCGGCGGCTATATCGCGATGTTCACGCCGGACGGGGCACGGCCGGAGCCGAAGAGCATCGTGCCGTGCCGGGTGCCGGTGCCGACTAAGGGGTGATCCGCTCCCTCACGCTTCCCCGTTCGGTTCGAGCAGCTTCGAGCTTGTCGAGAAGCGTCGGTCGAGAACCCCCCGTTTGGGGCACCCCCTTCTCGACTACGGTTCTCGACAAGCTCGAACCTGCGCTCGAAGCAAACGGATAGGGAAGAGAAGGAACCTGCTCCAACCGATCCGAGACCTGGTTGGAGCCTCTCCAAAAGTCCCGAACGGAGCTGAATCCACATCGTACCCCAGCGAAGGCCGGGGTCCAGTTGGGAAGGCTTTTCCGCAAGTCACGAATGTCCCCCGACTGGACTTAAGATCAGGTCCGGGGCCACGCTCAGCGGAAGCTCACCCTAGCAGATACGGCGCCAACAGCAGCAACAACTTCACATCCACCGCCTTGCCCGCCGCCCGCTGCCCGGCCACGAACCCGGCCACATCGTCCAGCGCCACCCGGTGGACCGTGATATTCTCCCCCGGCACCCCGCCGCCTTCGCCAACCTTCACCAGCTGCCCGGCCCGAAACAGCGTGAAGCTCTCCGACACCATCCCCGGCGACGAATGATATTCGCCCAGCGACACCATCGTCCCCGCGCGATAGCCGGTTTCCTCCTTCAGCTCGCGCGTCGCCGCCACCGCTGCGGCCTCACCGGCGGCATCGTCACCGACAAGGCCCGCGGGCAGTTCGATGCAGTTGCGGCCCAGCGGCACGCGATATTGCTCGACCAGCAGGACATGGCCGGCATCGATCGCGACGATCACCGCCGCGCCGATGCCGTTGGCGCGCCCGACATATTCCCAGCGGCCGCGCTTCTTTGCGGTGATGAAGCGGCCCGCCCACATCACCTCTTCGGGGGCATCGGCGTCGATCACAGTTCGATCAACCGGTCGGGAAGTTCGTTCATGGTCCTGGCTCCTGTCGGAAAATGTTCGGCGAGCACCGCGCCGATCGCGCCCACCGCCGCGACGATGCCGTCGGCCGGCCGGTCCTGCTTCAACGCCACCAGCAACGCCCCCAGCGCATCGCCCCATAGTGCCGGATCGACCCGGTCGTGAATCGCGGCCTCGGCGATCAGTTCGGCGCGATGTTCGTCAAGCGACAGGTACAGCAGCACGCCCGTCGCCGCGACCGTGCGGCGTTCGGCGGCGGCGCGGAACAGCAGCAGCGCGCGCGCATGGACCCGCCGCGCCTGGGTCGCCGCCGGGGTCAGCGCCATGCGGAGCGGCATCCACGCACAGCCATAGCGCACGATCAGGAACACCGCGCCCTGCACCCACGCCAGCGTCGTCAGCAGGAACAACGGCGTCGGCGCATCGCCCCATGGCTCGATCCAGCCATGCACCGCCATCAGCCAGCCCGGCCACAATGCGGTGCCGGCCAGCACCAGCAGCATCGCCAGCACCGCCATATGCAGGGCGACGTCGTGATAGGCATCGGACCGGCGGGCCAGCACGACGACGATCTCGCCCTCGGTCGCAGCCTCGGCAGCGGTCACCGCCTCCCGGATGCGGGTACGATCCTTGTCGGTCAGCTGCATCACCAATTCCCCGACGCCCCGCCGCCGCCGAACGACCCGCCACCACCACCGGTAAAGCCGCCCCCGCTCCAGCCACCGCCGGAACTGCCGCCCGACGATCCGCCGGACCAGCCGCCGCCCCCGCTGCGGCCACCGCGTGCGGCACTGCGCGCCAGTTCGTCGGCGATCGACCACAAAACGACCTGCGCGACATCGCCTGCCGTGCTGCTGCGATGCGGCTGTCCCCACGGACCACGCCGGCGTTGCCGTGATACGGCGAGAATGCCGAAGATCAGCAGTCCGACCCCGACGAAGAACAGGATCCCGATCACCGCGCCGCCGTCCGCGTCCGACCTCTGCTGGCGTCGCCCCCGGTCGAATGCCGCCGCGGCGGCATCGCCCTTTGCCTGCGCCTCTTCGGGGCTGGCGCGCAGCTGCGCGATCACCGCATCCGCGCCCGCCGTCATCGCCCCCGTGATGTCGCCGGCCTTCAGCTTCGGCATCATCTGCTGCTGGATGATCGTGCTGGATATGGCATCGGTCAGGATCGGCTCCAATCCATAGCCGACCTCGATCCGGGGGCCGCGTTGCCCGGCCGGATTGTTCGGGGCGATTAACAGGATGACCCCGTTATCCACATCCTTCAGCCCGACGCCCCATGCCCGGCCCAGCCGGTAGCCATAGTCCTCCAGCGGATAGTCCTGCGTGTCGCCGATCGTCGCGACGACGAACTGCCGCTTGGTATCCCTCTGCAATGCCAGCAGCTTTTCCGTCAGCTCGGCCCGCGTCTCGGCTGGCAGGACGTTGGCGTCGTCGACCACCGGCCCGGTGAATTTCGGAAATGTCTGCGCAGCGGCGGGCAATGCGCAGACTGTCCACAAACTTATCCACAGGGCGAACAGGAGGCGACGCATGGGGGCGACGGTCAGTTCGCGTTGCCGAAATCGATCTGTGGCGCGACTTCGACCCCGTTCTGCGCCTGGAAGCTCTGCTTGGGTTTAGCGCCGTAAAATACCTTCGCCCCGATCGCGTCGGGAAAGGTGCGGATGCGGGTATTATAGGCCTGCACTGCTTCGTTATAGTCGCGCCGCGCGATCGTGATGCGGTTCTCGGTTCCCTCCAGCTGCGATTGCAGCGCTAGGAAATTCTTGTTGCTGGTCAGCTGCGGATAGGCCTCGACCACCGTGCGCAACTGGCCCAGCGCCTGGGTCAGCTGGTTCTGTGCTGCCTGGAACTTCTGAAAGGTCGCCGGGTCGGACAGGTCGTCGGTGGTGACGTTGATCGACGTCGCCTGCGCGCGGGCCTGCGTGACCTGTGTCAGCACACGCTCTTCCTGCTTCGCGAACCCCTTCACCGTTGCGACGAGGTTGGGGATCAGGTCGGCACGGCGCTGATACTGGTTCTGTACCTCGCCCCATTTGGCGTTCACATTTTCCTCCGCCGTCGGCACGCTGTTCACGCCGCACGCCGCCAGGGGTACCGCCGCCATCACCACCATCGCCCGCCGCATATGCCTGTCGTCCTACCTGAACCTTGCCTGTTGCCACCGTATCGAAGCACTATGGCACCCTCAAGCGGCTAGGCAGGGAGGGAAACATGTCGATGCTCAAGGAATTCCGTACCTTCGTCGCGCGCGGCAACGTGCTGGACCTCGCGGTCGGGGTCATCATCGGCGCGGCGTTCGGTACGATCACCAAATCACTGACCGACGACATCATCATGCCGGTGATCGGCTGGCTGTTCGGCGGGTTCGATTTTTCCAGCTATTTCGTCCAGCTCGGCCCCATTCCGGCGACGTACAAGGGCAGCCCGGACAACTATACCGCGCTCAAGGAAGCGGGCGTGCCGCTGTTCGGCTATGGCCAGTTCGTCAGCGTGGTCATCAACTTCGTGATCCTCGCCTTCATCGTGTTCCTGCTGGTGAAGTTCGTGAACCGCGCGATCGCGACGGTGCATCAAGAACAGAAGGCCGGCGACGTTCCGCCTGCCGCCGATCCGCCCGAAATCGCGCTGCTGCGCGAGATTCGCGACGAACTGCGCGCCACGAAGAAGCTGCCCGAATAATTTCGTACCCCCGCGCAGGCGGGGGGCCAGAGCCAGGAACGCGGCGGCCATGCGTGGAACCCTGTATCCCCGCCTGCGCGGGGATACAGCAGAGTCAGGCCGCTGCCAGTTCCTGCGCCGCTGCCTGCGCCAGGCTGGTCCCGTCGAGGATCCGCGCGGTTTCGTCGCGCACCCGTGCCATGGCGTGGCGGATGGCGCAGCTCGCCTCGTCCTTGCAATCGCCGCACGGACGGTACGCGGTGCGGCTGACGCACGGGACCAGCGCCAGCGGTCCTTCGATCACGCGGATGATCTCGCCCAGCGAAATCAGATGTGCGGGGCGGGCAAGGTGGTATCCGCCGGCCTTGCCCCGCGTCGACGACAGGAACCCCGCCTCGCGCAGGTCGGCGAGGATCAGTTCGAGGAACTTGCGCGGTACGTTCGCGGCGGTGGCGATGCGGTGCATCGGCATCGGCGCCTCGCCCGCGGGCTGTTCGGCAAGGAACAGCATCGCGCGAAGCGCATAGCGGGAACGCTGGGTCAGCATGATCCGACCGCCCATGCCATCTGGGGGCCGCGAAGGGAAGTCCGCTTCTTTTCAAAGCGCGCCCGAGCGCCTATATGCCCAACTGTCGGCTTCCAGCCGGCTATGACGATAAACTGCGGCGTGCAATAGACGCAGCGGACCCGGGGGCAGTACCCGGCGGCTCCACCATAAGGTGGTGTACTTGGACACCGTTTCTGACGGGGCCGAACCAGG
>CAJYRU010000379.1 GCA_913777295.1 uncultured Sphingomonas sp.
CACGCTGACGGGCATCAAGGTCGATCCGGCGGTCGCCCCGTCGATGATCGACGAATTCCCGATCCTGTTCGTCGCCGCCGCGCTGGCGAAGGGCCGCACGGTCACGCGCGGGCTTGAGGAACTGCGCGTCAAGGAAAGCGACCGCATCACGACGATGGCCGAAGGGTTGCGCGCGATCGGCGCGACCGTGGAGGAAACCGAGGACGGCCTCATCATCGACGGCACCGGCGGCGAGTTGCTGCCCGGCGGCGGCACGGTCGAGGCGAAGCTCGATCACCGCATCGCGATGAGCTTCGTCGTCGCCGGCCTCGTGTCGCGCGCACCCGTCACCATCGACGACATGGCGCCGGTCGCCACCAGCTTTCCGACCTTCACCACGCTGCTGCGTGGGTTGGGCGCATCGCTGTGATTATCGCGGTCGACGGCCCGGCGGCATCGGGCAAGGGCACGATCGCACGGGCGCTGGCGAAGCATTACCGCCTGCCGCATCTCGACACCGGGCTGCTGTATCGCGCGGTGGCGACCCGCGTGCTGCGCGACGGCATGGATCCGTCGCGCGAAGCGGATTGCGTGGCGGCGTGCGACTTCAACGATTCGCTGCTGGACGATCCGTGGCTGCGCACCGACGAGGCGGGACAGACCGCGTCTATCGTGTCGGCGCATCCGCTGGTCCGCTCGGCATTGCTCCGCCGCCAGCGCAAATTCGCGCAGCAGCCCGGCGGCGCGGTGCTGGACGGGCGTGACATCGGCACGGTCATCGCGCCCGACGCCGATGCCAAGCTGTTCGTAAAGGCCACACCCGCGATCCGTGCCCGCCGCCGCCACACCGAACTGGCGAAGGCCGGGTCGAGCGTCACCTATGATCGGGTCCTTGCCGACATCCGCGCCCGCGACGAACGCGATTCGAGCCGTTCGACCGCGCCGCTGACCATGGCCGCCGACGCCGCTCCGCTCGACACGACCACCCTGTCGATCGAGGTCGCGATCGAACGCGCCATCGCCATCGTCGAGGGGCAGCGGCGGAAGTAGGGCCTCAGGCCGGCCATCCTTGCCGTCCGCTCTCCCTCGCCCCGCACGTCATCCCAGCGAAGGCTGGGATCTCCCCGTTACAGCGCGCGGCAGGAGTCGAGGGAGGCCCCCGCCTGCGCTAGGGCGACGTCGTGGGGAGATGCCTTTCCTACACTCCTCCCTGCTGTCATGATCGCCAGGTAAGCCGCTCTTTGGCCCGGCCAAACCGCCACCACCGCAACCATCGCGCAAAAACGCCACGAGTGTGAACTTAGTGAACTTTGGCCCGCAAACCGCCTGTCACCCGCTTCCGCCCCCCTCTATAGCCAAGCCTCCATTCCAGCGCGGACCCTGCCCCATGATCCCCGGTTTCGACCTTTCCGCCTTCATCGCCGCGACCCTTGCCGAGGATATGGGCGATACCGGCGACATTACCGCCGCGGCCGTCATCCCCGCCGATGCGGTGTTCACCGGCATCATGGACAGCCGCGACGCGATCACCGTCGCCGGGATCGACATCGCCGGCGCCTTCTTTCGCCATCTCGATCCGGGAGCGACCATCGAAGCGCTGGTCGCCGATGGCGATCGGGTGCCCGCCGGCACCGCGCTGATGCGGCTGCGCGGCAATGCCCGCGCGCTGCTGACCGCCGAACGGTCGGCGCTGAACACCGTCCAGCATCTGTCGGGTATCGCGACCCTTACCGCCACCTATGTCGCGGCGATCGCCGGCACGGCCACGACCCTGCTCGACACGCGCAAGACCATTCCCGGCCTGCGCGTCCTCGAGAAATACGCGACCCGCATGGGCGGTGCGACCAACCACCGCATGGGATTGTGGGATGCGGCGATGATAAAGGACAATCACGTCGCGGTAGCAGGGTCCGTCGGCGAAGCCACCGCCCGTGCCAAGGCGGCGGGGATCGAACGGATCGTCGTCGAGGTCGATTCGCTCGACCAGATCGAACCGGCACTGGCCGCCGGGGCGACCCACCTGCTGCTCGACAACATGGCCCCGCCGATGCTCACGCAGGCCGTCGCGATGATCGCCGGCCGCGTGCCGACGGAGGCGTCGGGCGGGGTCCGGCTCGACACGATCCGCGCCATCGCCGAAACCGGCGTCACCTATGTCAGTGTCGGCCGCCTGACCCAGTCGGCGCCCGCCGCCGATATCGGGCTGGATTTCACCCTCGACGCCGCATAACCAGCCATGGTCATCAGGGGAGCCTCCATGCGTCCGTCTTCGATCGTCCGGTTCGACCGGCTCTACCTCGCCTCGATCGCCGTCGGGCTGATCGGCAACATCCTCGAATGGCCGCTGACCATGGCGCGGCTGGCGGAGAATCCCGACACGGCGGCGATGGGATCGACCGCCACGGTCGCGGCCGGGGGCATGATCGCCATCGGCGTCCTGATCGCGCTGCTGCTGTGGTTCTTCATCGCCCGGCGCGGCAGCAGCGTCGCCAAATGGATCCTCGTCGTCTTCACCGTCTTCGCGATCGGCAGCCTCGTCATCGGCTTCTCGACCGGCGCGGTGATCCTCGACGCGGGCGGCATCGTGCGCATCGTCGCGGTCGCGTTGCAGGCGGCGGCCGTCGCCTTCCTGTTCCGGCCCGATGCCGCCCCATGGTTCGCTCCGGTACAAGTGGACGAAGACATATGAAGCGCCTCGCTCTTACCCTCGCCGCCCTGCTCGCGCCCGTCGCGGCACAGGCGCAGACGCTGCAATGCGCCGCGCCGACGCAGATCGAGCGCCCGCGCCCCGACCTGCCGACGCCGCAACAGCCGCGCCGCGTCCTGCCGATCGGCAGCTACACGCTCGCCATCACCTGGAGCCCGGAATATTGCCGGACGCGCCGCGACGATGCGCGGAATAGCTTCCAGTGCGGCGGCGCCAACCGCTTCGGCTTCACGCTGCACGGCCTGTGGCCCGATGGCGAGGGCAAGGACTGGCCGCAATATTGCACCGCCACGCCCATCCTGCCCGAAGCGGTGATCGCGAAGAACCTGTGCGTCACGCCATCGGCACAGCTGCTCCAGCACGAATATGCCAAGCATGGCACGTGCATGGGCGTGCCGCCGGCGGCCTATTTCGACGAATCGCGCACCCTGTTCCAGCGGCTGCGCTTTCCCGACATGATGGCCCTGTCGCGCCGACCCAACCTGACCGCCGGACAGATTGCCGGCGCCATCGCCCGGCTCAACCCCGGCATGACCGCGCAGTCGATGCGGATCACCACCAACCAGCGCGGCTGGCTGGACGAAGTATGGTTGTGCCTCGACAAGCGGCGCCGCTACACCGCCTGCCCGGCCCATCAGGGCGGCGTGACGCCCAACACCCGCGTCAAGATTTGGCGCGGCGGGCGCCAGGCCGGGTAATCACCCCTCGACTGTCGCCGTCGCGGGATGGTGGCGGTCGAGATGCTTGCGGATGATCCGCAGGTTGCGGGTGTTGGAGCGGAAGAAGAAGTCCGGCACCGCGCCGACGATCGGGATAAGACCCAGCGCCCAGTCGGTGCCGACATTGCCCGCCATCCGCGCCATCTGCCATTTCGACATGCCCAGGTTGCGGGCCTCCCACAGCATGTAGCTGCCCATCGCCGCGCCGATGAAGCTGCCGACCACGGGGATGAAGTTCAGCAGGAAGTCGAGGCCGACCGGCTGCTTCGTGCCGGGGATGGTCATCGACCGCTCCATCAGCCGCTCGATCGCCACCACGCGGCGGCGCACGGCTTGGGGGTCCTTGTCGAGATGCCCGGCAATCTGTTCGAACAGTTCGGGCGAAATGCGAGTCGGCTTTGCCATGCCCCCTATCTGGGTTCGGCGCGCAGATGGTTCAACGGATGCACCGCGCGGGCATTCGCCTGGAACGCGCGCAGGCGGGGCGCGACCAGCGACCAGCGCCATGGTCGCGCGACGGGCACGAACGCGACGTCCGCCGCCATCGCCGCGTCCGCCGTCGCCAGCCGCTGCGCGCGTTCTGGCAGGTTGTCGGCATCGCGCGCGGCGGCGATCAGCGTCATCGCCTCCATCGAACAGGCGCGGCACGCCGTCGCCAGATACCAGCGCGCGCTGTCATAGGGTGCCACCCGGTCGATCAGCCGCAGGTCGGCCGGCGCGGTCATCGCCACCCGCTCGCCCGCGATCCCGATCCGCGACAGCGCAGCGGCGATTCGCCCCCACAGCAACGTCGCGCCCGACCCATCCGGCAGCGCGACCCGCAACCGCACCGGCCGGCCAAACGCCGTGACCTGCGCCCGCGCCGTTGCCCAGCGCTGCTCCTCGGTCAGGTTGCGCCATGCCGGCAGCGCCGGGTCGGCCGCCGAATCGAGTCGTTCGGGCAGGATCGTGTCCGCTGGCCCCCAGCTCGCATCGATCGCACCAGGCAGGTTCGCGCTTTGCACCGCCATCGCCACCGCCGCCCGGCCGAGCACGTTCGACAGGAAGCCGTCGCGCCCGATAAAGGCAAAGCCGAACAGCCCGCGCGCCGGATCGACCCGCACGTCCGCCGGGCGCGGGCTGGCCGCGGCGACCAGCGGCCAGTCGGCAAAGTCCCCGCCCAGCACCAGGTCGCTGCGCTGCGCGGCATAGCGCGCCACGGCCAGCGCCGCCCGCTCGCCACGCAACCGAACCTCATCGGCGGCGACCGGCGGTGGTCCTTCGGGATCGGCCGGCGCGCGCAGGCGGATGCCGCTCCCGCGCAACCGGCGCAGCGGCCCGGTCCCCTGTGCGCCGCGGATCACCGCCAGTTCGGGCTGGGCCAGCAATGTCAGCAATTCGGTGTTGGGGCGCTTCAGCCGTACCTCGATCACCTGCGGCGTCATCGCCACGATCTCGTCGATCGACCGCAGGAACGGGGTCAGCCGGTGCTCCGCCTCGGGCCGGACCGCGCGGCGCAGCGCCGCCACCACCTGTTCGGCGGTGACCGGTCGCCCGTCGCTCCACGTCGCATCGCCCAGCCGGAAGATATAGCTGCGCCCGTCATCGACCATGTTCCAGCGTTCGGCGAGGCCCGGTTCGACCTGTCCCGCGGCGTCGAAGCGCACCAGCCCCTGCGCCAGCGCACCGCGCAGCACGACCCGCTCGACATCGCCCTTCGCGCCATCCTCGATCGCGTCGACCATGACCGGCCGCTCGTCGCCCCTGCCGTCACAGGCTGCGACCGCGAGCAGCAGGGGGGCGAGGAACAGGATGCGCACGATGTCACCTCCATGCTGGTACGGACGGCGGGACTTGAACCCGCACTCCCGATGGGAAGCGGATTTTAAGTCCGCTGCGTCTACCGATTTCGCCACGTCCGCGAGGCAAGCGGCGTTCCAAGCGGATCGCCG
>CAJYRU010000380.1 GCA_913777295.1 uncultured Sphingomonas sp.
GATGGCTATTGGGCGCGCCAGGGCTTCATCGCGGCCCCCGGCGGCGCCGCCGGGTTCGGCGAGGATGCGGTGTATATGGAGCGACCGGTCGCCTGACGCCTGCGTTAGCGCCGACCGCCCGCCACCATGCGCAAGGGTGCGACATGCGTGGCGCGCGTATCACCATGCCCGACGCGGAAGGTCGATACCGCATCGTTCAGTCGCGCGGCTTCCTCGGCCAGATTGCGGGCGGCGGCGGTGGTTTCCTCGACCATCGCGGCATTATGCTGCGTGATGCTGTCCATCTCGCCGACCGCGATGTTGATCTGCCCCAGCGTTTCGGCCTGTTGATGCGATGCGGTGGCGATATTGCCGATCAGTGCCCGGATACGGTCCATCTGCTCGGTGATCCGCTTCAGCGCGATGCCGGTGCTCGACACCAGTTCGACGCCGCGATCGACCTGCGCGGTCGATGCGGTCACCCGCGCCTTCACATCCTTGGCGGCGTCGGCCGAACGCTGCGCCAGCGCGCGCACTTCGGATGCGACGACGGCAAAGCCCTTGCCCGCATCCCCGGCGCGCGCTGCCTCGACGCCGGCGTTCAGCGCCAGCAGGTTCGTCTGGAACGCGATGCCGTCGATCACAGAGATGATCTCGCCGATTTCCCTGGACGCGCTTTCGATCCCGGCCATCGCACGGGTCGTATCCTCGACGATCCCGGCTGAGCTTTGCGCGTCGCGATGCGTGTCGGCGATGATCGCTTCCATCGTGTCGACCAGCGTTGTGGCCTCACGCACATTCTGGGTGATTTCCTGAATCGCCGCCGCCGATTCCTCCAGGCTGGCGGCCTGGCGCTCAGTGCGGCCGGACAGGTCGTCCGACGCCTGACGGATATCGTTGCAGCCGTTATGCAGCGCGGCGGCGACCGACGTCACTTCGGTCATCGATTCCGCCATGTGGTCGGCCGCGGTGTTGAAGCTGTCGCGCAGCGGTTCGAATTCCTCGCTGAAGCGGGTATCGATCCGGACATTCAGGTCACCGCCGGCCAGCGCGGCCAACCCGTGCTTCAGCGTATCGACGACCTTGCCGGTCGCGGCCATGTCCTGGCACATCACCAGCACCGCGTCGGGGCCTTCCTGCGGTACCGGGATCACCGTCACCAGCATCCGCACCTCTTCGGTGCCGCGCATGTTGAACCATTCGAAGCGGGCAAAGCCGTCGCGCACCGCCTGTTGCACCCGTTCGCCGACATGTTCGGCTGTCGGGCGCCCGTCGGCCTGTGTCGCCCGCGAAAAGACGACCGGGTTCTGCCCGATGATTTCGGCCCGCGTCCGGCCGTAAATGGCCTCGGCGCCGGGATTGCATTCGACGAAGGCACCCTCCTTCAGCAGAAGGATGGCATCGGGGGACTGGCGATACGCGACCAGCGCGCTGCGGGTTTCGAGATCGGGTGAGGAGCGGCGGAAGATCATGCCATCGGTGTAGCGCGATATCCTTAAGATTATACTATCCCCGCCGGACGGTCAGGTCCGGCGGGGCAGGGGCGTCACGCCTTTCCGAACACCCGGGCAAAGATCGTGTCGACATGCTTGTAGTGATAGCCGAGGTCGAAGCGGCTCTCGATCTCCTCCGCCGACAGCGCGGCGGCGACATCCGGATCGGCCTTCAGCAGTTCGAGCAGCGACAATTCGCCGTCCGATTCCCACACCTTCATCGCGTTACGCTGGACATAGCGGTAGGAATCCTCGCGGCTGACCCCGGCCTGGGTCAACGCCAGCAGCACGCGCTGCGAATGGACGAGGCCGCCCATCTTGTTGAGGTTCTTTTCCATCCGCGCCGGATAGACGACCAGCTTGTCGATGACGCCGGTCAGGCGGGCGAGTGCGAAGTCGAGCGTGATCGTCGCGTCGGGGCCGATATAGCGCTCGACCGACGAATGGCTGATGTCACGCTCGTGCCACAGCGCGACATTCTCCAGCGCCGGGGTGACGTAACCACGCACCATGCGGGCCAGGCCGGTCAGGTTTTCGGTCAGCACCGGGTTGCGCTTGTGCGGCATCGCCGACGATCCCTTCTGCCCCGGCGAGAAATATTCCTCGGCCTCCAGCACTTCGGTACGCTGCAGATGGCGGATTTCGGTGGCCAGTCGCTCGATCGACCCAGCGATCACGCCCAAGGTCGCGAAATACATCGCGTGCCGGTCGCGCGGGATGACCTGGGTCGACACCGGCTCGACGGTCAGGCCCATCTTCTGCGCGACATGCTCTTCCACGCGCGGATCGATGTTCGCAAAGGTGCCGACCGCGCCCGAGATCGCGCAAGTCGCCACTTCGGCGCGGGCGTTGCGCAGGCGCGTGCGGCAGCGGTCGAACTCGGCATAGGCCTGCGCCAGCTTCAGGCCGAAGGTCACCGGCTCGGCATGGATGCCGTGGCTGCGGCCGATGGTCGGGGTCAGCTTGTGTTCGCGCGCGCGGCGTTCGATGACGTCGAGCAGCTTGTCGAGATCGGCCAGCAGGATGTCCGACGCCCGCGCCAGCTGGACCGCGAGACAGGTGTCGAGGACGTCCGAGCTGGTCATCCCCTGGTGCAGGAAGCGCGCTTCCGGGCCGGTGCGTTCGGATACGTGCGTCAGAAAGGCGATGACGTCATGCTTCGTCTCCGCCTCGATCGCGTCGATCCGGTCGACGTCGAACTCGGCATCGTTCATCGCCCAGATCTTTTCGGCGGCGTCCTTCGGCACCACGCCCAGCTCGGCCAGCGCGTCGGTGGCGTGCGCCTCGATCTCGAACCAGATGCGGAATCGGGCCTGCGGCTGCCACAGCGCAGTCATTTCGGGGCGGGAATAGCGGGGAATCATCGCGAGGCCTTTCGAAAACGGGCGAACGGTTTGCCGCGCCCTAGCAACAAGTCGCGGATGAATCGAGCCTATCGTGCGATAGAAGAGAACCGAAAGGGGCTTCAATAGAAACCGAAACGACCTAAGTTGGTTGGATCATCTCAATGCTGCTGCGGAGTTATTTCGTAGTGGCAGCATGAAGTTCCGAACCAATCCGAAAGGAGAAATTCGATGATGAAGCGTATTCTTCTCGCCAGCGCCATGGTTGTTGCTGCACCGGCATTCGCACAGGACGCGGCTCCGGCCCAGACGACTGCCCCTGCAGCGCAGGCCGCTCCGCAAACCTCGCCGGCGGCACCCGCGGATGCCTCTGTCCCTGCGACTCAAGCGGCCCCGGCGGCCCAGCCCGATCCCGCAACGCAGACCGCGCAGACCACTGCCGAGGCGGGTCAGCCCGCCAGCGGCACGCAGATCGCGCAGATCGTTGAGGCGGAGTTCCCGAAATATGACAAGGACGGGAAGGGTCAGCTGACCGAAAAGCAGTTCGGCGAATGGATGGTCGCGCTCCGCTCGGCGAGCGAACCGGGCGTGACGGCCGACAAGCCCGAAGTGAAGAGCTGGATCAAGCAGGCCTTTGCCCAGGCGGACAAGGACAAGTCCAAGGCCGTGACCAAGGCCGAACTGACCAGCTTCCTGAGCCAGAGCGCCTGACGCCCGGCCACAGAGCTGATGAAACTGGACTGCCGGGAGCGATCCCGGCGGTCCTTTCCTATCGTGGCCGTGCCGGGTTTCCGACCACTGTCGCCCCGGCCGGTACATCGCGTGTCACCACCGACCCCGCGCCGACGATCGCATCGTCGCCGATCGTCACGCCCGGCAGGATCATCGCCCCGCCGCCGATCCACACATTGCGCCCGATCGTCACCGGCCGCCCGAATTCCAGCATCTGCGTCCGCACCGCCGGGTCGCGCGGATGGTCGGCGGCAAGAATTTGCACCCCCGGTCCGATCTGCGTCTTGTCGCCGATGGTCACGGCACACACGTCGAGGATGACGCAGCCGTAATTCAGGAACACCTCGTCGCCGAGGATGATGTTGTAGCCATAATCGATATGGAACGGCGCGCGGATCAACACGTCCCGGCCGACCCCGGCCATGATTTCGCGCAGCAGGCCGCGCTGTTCGTCGCGGTCCAGCGCGATCCGGGCATTGTACCGGTCCATCCACGCCGCCGCCCGCGCGACATCGGCGACCAGTTCGGCGTCGCCCGCATGGTACAGCTCGCCGGCGATCATCTTCTGCTTTTCGGTCGGCATTCAGAACATTCCCTGGGCGCGCAGGCTTGTATGCCCCTTCGCGCCGATGATGAGGTGGTCGTGGACCGTGATGCCCAGCGGCTTGCCTGCTGCGGCGATGGTGCGGGTCAGGTCGATGTCGGCCCGGCTGGGGCTGTGGTCGCCGCTAGGGTGGTTGTGGACCAAGATCAGCGCGGCGGAGCCGAGGTCCAGCGCGCGGCGGATCACCTCGCGGGTATAGATCGGCGCCTCGTCGATCGTCCCCTCCGCCACCAGTTCGTCACGGATTAGCAGGTTGCGACTGTTCAGGTGCAGCACGCGGATGCGCTCGACCGCCTGATGCGCCATGTCGGCATGGAGATAATCGAGCAGCGCCTGCCAGTTCGACAGCACCGGGCGCTGCGTCACCTGCGCCTGCAGCATCCGGGTCGCCGCCGCCTGCGCGATGCGGATCGCCGCTACCGCGCTGTCGCCCATGCCCGGCACCTTGCCCAGCGCCAGCGGATCGGCCGACAGCAACCCGCCGATCCCGCCGAATTCGTGCAGTAAGGTCTTGGCCAGCGGCTTGGTATCGCGCCGGGGGATCGCCAGCGTCAGCAGATACTCGATCAGTTCATGGTCTAGCAGCGCCGCCCCGCCATGCTCCAGCAACCGCCCGCGCAGGCGCGCCCGGTGCCCGGTACCGTCGGTCTCTGGCATGGTCATGGCCGCCTGCCTAGCGGATCGTCGGGGGCAGGGCGAGAGGGCGGCTCAATCCTCGCCCCCCGGCTTCAGGTCATCGTCGGACGGGGTGTAGTCCAGAATGTCGCCCGGCGTGCAGTCGAGATAGCGGCAGATCGCCGCCAGTGTCGCGAAGCGGACGCCCTTCACCTTGCCCGATTTCAGCAGCGACAGGTTCGATTCGGTGATGCCGATCGCCTCAGCCAGTTCCTTTGACCGCACTTTCCGCCGCGCCAGCATCACGTCGAGATTGACGATGACCGGCATCAGACGAAATCGGCCAGTTCACGCTCGGCCCGGATGCCCGCTTCCAATGCCCAGATTGTGGCGTAAGCCGCGAAGGCCAGCATCAGGAGCAGCAAGGTCGTCTCCACCATGATGGGAGAGGTGAGTACCTCCGGCTCGTCGAACGCGTTGGCGAGCAAGAGGCTTTGAAAGATGGGCGCAATCACCCGCGCAATCGCCAGCACGATTGCGGCGCGCGATGCCCGCCGCAACCACGGCAACGCATCGGCCAAGGCGTTACGCCGCTTCTGCCCCAGACGTCGCAGCGCCATGCCGACCGCTAACAACAGGACCGGCATCGGCCCTGATTGCAGCAGCATCACAGCGGCCAGTCCGATGCGGATGCCGGGCGTTGCCACCCACGCGTCGAAACGGCGGCGGGCCGGCGGGTTACTGTTCAATTTGGTCAGTGTTTCGTCGGGCAGCAGGTTCGCCGCATCAGCACCGACCCGGCAGCCTTGCTCGGAACCACAATGCCAATAGGGTCCCGGTGCCGCCGCTGCGACGATCGTCAGCACCGCCATCACCGCTGCAAAGAACAGGAACAGTGCGCCGACCCCGCGGCTGGTCCGCGCCTTCTTCGGCGGTAACGAATATCCGTCAGGCACAATATACTTTCTGTTTTACAGCAATTATTGTCGATGATACGACATTGCTCACGGCGAAGCGACTGCCGTTTGCGGGAAGGGGTTCAGATGATTCGGTTGGAAAAGGGCGTCCTCGGCGCAGTGTTGGCGCTCGCCTCGACGACAGCGATGGCACAGGAAGCGCCGCCATCGCGCGAAGCGGCAGAGGTTGCGCTAGGGGTGCTGCGGCATGGCGCCAATTTCCATCCGCTGGCCGGCAAGCTGATCTTCGACCTGCCCGAACTGCCGGCCGGCCAGATCTATGAAGGGGAGGAGGAGAACGGCACGGTCGACGTGCAGATCGCCTATCGCACCGCGCCGCTCCGCATCCTCCTCAAACCCCGCCTGACCGTGAAGGCGCAGATCAGCACTGCCGGACGCACCAGCTTCTTCAGCGCGGGGGCGGAGTGGCGTCAGCATATCCTGCGCGGCCGGGTGTATGGTCAGGTCGGGATCGGCGCGACGATCATCGACGGCTACAGTTTCACGCCCGACCCGTTCCAGCCGGGCATCTCGAATGACGAGGCATGGCGGCGCTACGACATCTATCGTCGCCGCACCTCGTTCGGGTCGAAAATCCTGTTCAATCCCAATGCGTCGATCGGCGTGCGGCTCGACCGGCGCTGGGCGGTCGAACTGGCATGGGAGCATTTCAGCCATCGCCAGATATTTTCGGATACCAATCCGGGCATCGACAATGTCGGCATTCGTATCGTGCGGCGGCTGGGGCGGTGATCGCGTCGCTGCTTGCCGCCATGCTGCTGGCGCAGGCCGTGCCGGGTGCGCCGCCACCTGACGACGAAATCGTCGTCACCGGCGAGCGCCCGCGCAATTTCCGGATCGTGACGAAACGGGATCGGCGCGCGGGGGTGACCCGCTGCGCGTTGAAGCCGCCCAGCCGCGATCCGCTGTTCGACGCGGGCATCTGCCAGGCGTATCTCGTCTGCGCGCCGACCGCACGAACCGCCGGCGATATGGAGGCGTGTATGCGCCCTCCGATCGAACGGGAAGTGAACGCTTGGCAGGAACGGCGCAAGGCGGAGACGGCCACGCGCTGAACCGGTTCCGCATGACTTCCGTTGCGCTGCCGGAACCGTTTGCCGCCTCTCGCGCTTGACCCCGGTCGCGTGAGGCGCGACGAACAGGACGGAACAGCGGAGTAGAGGGTCTGGGCGGTGACGACGAGCAGGCGGTGGAGACCGTGGCGTCGCCGCGTCGCCGGGGCCGCAAGCGCCGGCGGTTCGCGCAGGTGCTGCTGGTCGTCAGCGGCATCGTGCTGCTGCTCGCCGGGCTGTTGTGGACCCAGCGCAAGCCGATCGCCGACAATCTGGTCCGCCGCGAACTCGAAAAACGCGGGGTCGCGGCGCGCTACCGCATCGCGGAAATCGGGCCGGGGCGACAACGGCTGGTCGATGTCGTGCTGGGCGATCCCAAGGCGCCCGACCTGATCGCCGACTGGATCTACATCGACACCAGCGTCTCGCTGAACGGGGCAAAGGTTACGGGCGCGCGGGTCGGACAGGCGCGGCTGCGTGCGACCTTGCGGCCCGACGGAACGGTATCGTTCGGACAGATCGACCGGCTGTTGCCGCCCCCTTCGGGCAAGCCGTTCGCACTCCCCGATTTCGACGTGGCGCTCGACGATGGCCGTATCCGGCTGGCCACGCCCTACGGCGTGATCGGCGCGAAACTCGTCGGGCGCGGCAATCTGGCGGACGGTTTTACCGGGCAGTTGGCGGCGGTGTCGGAACGGCTGGCGCTGAATGGTTGCGGGATCGATCGGCTCGCGGCCAACCTGTCGCTGCGCACCGGTCGTGCCGGGCCATCGCTGACCGGGCCGATCCGCGCACGGGCGGCGGCGTGCGGCGACGTGCGGATGGCGGCGCCGGCGGTGCGGGTTGAAGCACGGCTCTCGCCCGGCTTCGATCACTGGCGAGGGCGGGCCGAAGTCGCGGCGGAACGCATCGCCGCGCCGCAGACGCAGGTGGCGGCACCGACCGGGACGATCGGCTTTGACGGGCGGGCGCAGGCGACGACCGGCACGCTCGACCTGGCGTCGGGCGATTTCGTGTTGCCGCAACTGGCGGGCCAGGGGCTGTCGATCGCCGGCCGCTATGAGGTTGGCGGCGTTCCGGCGTTCGATGGGCGGATCGGTGCGCGGGGTGCGCGCCTGTCGTCTGATCTGCTCGCACGCATTCCCCGCTATGGCGATGCCGCCGCCGGCACGCCGGTAGCGCCGCTGGCCGTAGCCGCCACGCGTGCGGCGGCGCGCGCGGCGCAGCGCTTCGACCTGTCGGCGGAGGTCGCCGCGCGCCCACTCGCCGCGCGGATCGATCGGCTGGCGTTCGTCGCCGCCAGCGGCGCGCGCGCGACCCTGCGCGACGGGCCGGTGCGCTGGGTGTCGGGCAAGGGCGTGACGCTGAACGGCACGCTGGCGATAGGCGGCGGCGGCTTGCCGGCGGCCAGCATCCGGCTGTCCCATGCCGGCCCCGGATCGCCGGTCACCGGCACCGCGACCATCGCGCCCTATGCGGCGGGCGATGCGCGCTTGGCGCTCGCGCCGGTCCGCTTCCGTACCGCCGGCAATGGTGCGACCCGCATTGAAACCCGTGCCGAAGTGTCCGGCCCGTTCAGCGGCGGACGGATCGATCGCCTCGCCTTGCCGATCGATGCGCGCTGGGACGGCGGCGGCCGGCTGGTGGTGAATACCGGCTGCGTACCGGTCGCGTTCGATCGGCTGCGCGTATCGGCGCTGACGCTCGATCCCGCGCGGTTGCGGCTGTGCGCGGCCGACGGTGGTATGGTTCGGCTGGCGAACGGACGCGTGGGCGGCGGGGTGTCGACCGGCCCAACCCGATTGACCGGCCGGCTGGGCGGCACGCCTGTGACGCTGGCGGTGGCCGGCGGGCGCTTCGGTCTCGACAACCTCGCTTTTGTGCTTCGCGACGTGAAAACCCGGCTGGGCACGCCGGACCGGATCAGCGTCCTCGATCTCGGTTCCCTGACCGGCCGCGTCGCGAACGGCGTCGTGGCGGGCAGGTTCGACCGTGGCGAGGGGCAGATCGGCAACGTGCCCCTGCTGATCCGCGACGCAGCAGGCGATTGGCGGCTGGCGGGCGGGGTCCTGTCGCTGGACGGCGATGTCGGTGTGCGCGATGCCGATCCGCAGCCGCGATTCGAGCCGTTGCGCAGCGACGATTTCAAGCTGACGTTGAACGGCAACCATATTCGCGCCGGCGGCACGCTGAAACACCCGACCAAGGGCGTAAAGGTGACCGATGTGACCATCGTCCACGACCTTGCCACCGGGCGCGGCAATGCGGTGCTGGCGGTGCCCGGCATCACCTTTGGCGACTCGTTTCAGCCCAACGAACTGACCCGCCTGACCTTCGGTGTCGTCGCCGATGTGAAGGGCACGGTATCGGGCCGCGGCGATATCGCGTGGAGCCCGGACGGCGTCACCTCGACCGGCACCTTCCGCACCGCCGACACCGATCTTGCCGCCGCGTTCGGCCCGGTGAACGGGCTGGCGGGCGAGATCCGCTTCACCGACCTGCTCGGCCTCGTGACCGCTCCGGGACAGGTCGCGACGATCGCCGAGGTCAATCCGGGCATCGCGGTGACCGACGGCGTGGTCCGCTATCGCCTGATCGAGGGGATGCGCGTCCAGATCGAAGGAGGGCGTTGGCCGCTGGGCGGTGGGGAAATGGTGCTGGAGCCGACCATCCTCGATTTTGCCGAGGACCAGGAACGGCGCATGACCTTCCGCGTCACCGGCGTCGATGGCGGCCTGTTCCTGCAACAGTTCGAATTCGACAATCTGAATGCGTCGGGCGTGTTCGATGGCGTCCTGCCGATGATCTTCGACGCGAAGGGCGGCCGGATCGAAGGGGGCAAGCTGCAATCGCGCGGACCGGGCAACCTGTCCTATGTCGGGGAGGTGTCGAAGGAGGATGTCGGTTTCTGGGGCAATCTGGCGTTCCAGGCGCTCAAATCGATGAACTATCGCCGCCTGACCATCGAGCTGGACGGGCCGCTGGCCGGCGAGATGCTGACCGCGATCCGTTTTGCCGGGGTCAGCCAGGGCAAGGGGACGTACAGCAATTTCCTGATCCGCCGCCTCGCGAAGCTGCCGCTCGTCTTCAACGTCCGGATCAAGGCGCCCTTCCGCCAGCTGATCGACTCGGTGCAGAACTATTACGACCCCAAACGGCTGATCGAACGCAACCTGCCCGCGCTCCAGGCCGAACAGCGCCGCCGCGAACAGGGCTTGCCACCAGCGCCGCTCGACACCACCATTCAGCCCTCCGAAAGCGAGACTGTGCCATGAACGACCGTGTGACGATGTTCAGAGCCTTGATGATCGGTGGCACCGCGTGCCTCGCCGGCGGCTGCGTCAACGTGGCCGCGCCGGACAAGCCGATCGTCATCAACCTGAACATCAACATCACGCAGGAAGTGGTGTATCGTCTCGATGGTGAGGCGAAGACCCTCATCCAGGATAACCCAGGGATTTTCTGACCATGCACGCATATGTCAAATACGGCCTCGCCGCAGCCGCCTTCGTCGCGGTCGCGGGACTTGCCGGCACCGCATGGGCGCAGCGCGATCCCGCCTATCAGGCCGCCCGCGCGGCGGGGCAGGTGGGCGAACAGCCGGACGGCTATCTGGGCGTCGTCGGCGGCGGCACGGCCGAGCTGCGCGCGCTGGTGGCCAACATCAACATCCAGCGCAAGGCGGC
>CAJYRU010000381.1 GCA_913777295.1 uncultured Sphingomonas sp.
TGCGTCCGACCATCAGCCCGGCGACGAACACTGCGAGGATCGCGAAGAGCAGGAAGCCGTAGATACCCGCGCCGACGCCGCCGATCACGACCTCGCCCAGTTGCATGTTGAACAGCGGGATCAGGCCGCCAAGTGCGGTGAAGCTGTCATGCATCGCATTGACCGCGCCGCACGACGCGGCGGTCGTCACGACCGAGAACAGCGAGGAGGCGGCGATGCCGAAGCGGACTTCCTTGCCCTCCATATTGCCGCCCGCAACGCCCAGCTGGTGCAGCATCGGATTGCCCGCCGCTTCCGCCCAGTAGGTGGCGGTCGTGCCGGCGAGGAACAGGATCATCATCGCGGCGAGGATCGCCCAACCCTGACGCGGGTTGCCGACCGCCTTGCCGAAGGTCCAGGTCAGGCCGGTGCCGATCACGAAGATCGACAGCATCTGGATGAAGTTGGTCAGCGCAGTAGGGTTTTCGAACGGATGCGCCGAATTGGCGTTGAAGAAGCCGCCACCATTGGTGCCGAGCATCTTGATCGCTTCCTGCGAAGCGACAGGCCCCAGCAGGATCGACTGGCGCGCGCCCTCCAGCGTCTGGATATCGACCACGCCGGCCAGCGTCTGAGGCACGCCGCTGGCGATGTAGAAGATCGTCAGCGCGATGCAGAGTGGTAGCAGCAGGTAGAGCGTGATGCGGGTGACATCGGCCCAGAAATTGCCGATCGCCTTCGCTTCCCGCCGGGCAAAGCCGCGGAAGAGCGCGAACGCCAGCGCGATGCCGGTCGCCGCCGACAGAAAGTTGTGGATGGTGAGGCCGAGCATCTGGCTGAGGTTCGACATGGTGCTCTCACCGCCATAGCTCTGCCAGTTGGTATTGGCGGTGAAGCTGATCGCGGTGTTGAACGACAGATGCTCGCCGACCGCCGCCAGCCCCTGCGGGTTACCCGGCAGTACCGCCTGCAGGCGCAGCACGGCATAGGTGAAGAACATCAGCACCGCGTTGAACACGAGCATATGGACGGCATAGCGCCGCCAGCCCTGTTCCTGGGTCGGATCGATGCCGGACAGGCGGTAGAAGCCGCGCTCGACGGGGCCGAGCAGGCGGTGGAGCGGGGTGCGACGCCCTTCGTACAGCGCGTGCAGCCAGAGGCCCATCGGCTTGGCGAGTGCCAGCAGGATGCCGACAAAGCCAAGGATCAGGAACCAGCCCTGAATGGTCATGAAACCGCTCCCTTCAGAAGCGTTCGGGGCGGATCAGTACCGCCACCAGATAGATGAGCAGCCCGAGCGCGGTGATCGCGGCGAGCCAGAGGTCGAGGGTCATTGTCGTCCCCTCACGCGTTGTCGCACAGGCGGACATAGGCGAGCGTGAGCGCGACCAGTCCGACCATGATGCCGATCCAGAGCAGATCCTGCATGGCTATATTTCCTGTGTCAGAAAGCTGCAGTCAGCGCGACGATGACCGTCCCGTCGGCGATGTTGCCGGTGCCGTCCTGTCCCCGGCTGAAGCTGGGGCGCAGATAGGCGGCGTCGCGGTTGGAAATGTCGGTGTCGACATAGCTGACGTTCAGCGTGAGGTTGCGCCAGGTCGCATCCGCGCCCAGCGACCAGTCCCAGTAGCTGCCGGTCGGCGACACTGCGGTGGCGTTCGGGCCCAGGCCATCCTGACCCCAGCTATGGCCGATATGCGCCTTCGCAGTGATCGGGCTGCCGGTAACGGGCAGGGCGGCATCACCCCACAGGTACAGATTATCGTCCTTCGCGCCCGGCCGGGTATAGACGCCGCTGGCCGCATCGGCACCGGTCGCATACCATTTGCCGATCGCCTGCTGCTTGGGTGCATAGGCCGCCCCGGCGGTCAGCGTCGCCGGGCCGGCGGTGCCGGTCAGCTTGGCATAAGGCTCGGCGAAGTCGGTCTTGTCCGCGCCGCCGGGATAGACATACCAGGTGAGGCCGACGTCGAGCGTCGCGCCATCGGCGATCGCGGTCTTGTAGCCGGCGATCAGGTCCAGTTCCATATTCGCGCCGCCGAACGTGCCCCATCCGGCCAGGTTCGATGCCCAGGTGCCGATATAGGCGCCGCTGTCATGGGCGATGGTGATGCCGCCCTGCACCGTCATTTCCTGGTCCGACTGCGACACCCCCCTGAAGCGATAGTCGGAGGCGATCGTGGCCGATCCGCTGACCGTGACGGCGGGCGGCGGATCGGTCGGATCGGGCGCAGCCTGGGCGTTTGCGATGGTCGGAAACGCGGCCAGCGCGGCGGCGATGGCGGCGGGACGGAAATTCATTGGTGCTACCCCTATAGCGCGGCACCCGTCACCCGACGGTGCCTTACGGGGTGTGCGATTAGGCCCATGAAACATATCAATTCGAGAGCGATTCCGGCCAATCGCATAGTGCTGGCGTATAGTAGCCCTGCGTCGGGACTGGATGCCATGTCGCTTTCGCGTTAGTCGATGCGCCCGTGAGGATCGCGATCATCGACACCAGCACGACCCGCGCGGCGATCATCGCCGAAGGTCTGCGTGAAGCGGGGCTGGACGATCAGGTGGTGATCGACCCCGCCGGGCCGATCGTCCGCCAGATCGAGGCTTGCGCGCCGGAGGTCGTCCTTATCAACCTCGAAAACCCCGGCCGCGACCTGCTGGAGGATTTCTTCGCGATGTCGCGCGCGCTCGACCGGCCGATCGCGATGTTCGTCGATCAGTCGGATGCGGAGAGCGCGCTGGCGGCGGTCGATGCCGGAGTGTCGGCCTATGTTGTGGACGGCCTTGCCAAGCAGCGGATCAAGCCGGTGCTGGACGTCGCCATTCGCCGGTTTCAGGCCTTTTCGCGGTTGCAGGCGGAACTGGCCGAGGCGAGGACCGCACTGGCCGATCGCCAGACGATCGACAAGGCCAAGGCGATCCTGATGCGGCGGCGTGGCATCGACGAACCCGCGGCCTATGCGCTGCTGCGCGGGCACGCCATG
>CAJYRU010000382.1 GCA_913777295.1 uncultured Sphingomonas sp.
CGCGTCGGGCCGATGGTGCCGGGCGACCGGGTGGTGTTCGTCGCGACGACCGCCCGGCATCGCGGGGCCGCGCTGGAGGCGTGCGCGTTCCTGATCGACCGGCTGAAGACCGGGGCGCCGTTCTGGAAACGCGAACGCCGCGGCAACGAGGCGCGCTGGGTCGAGGCGCGGGAGAGCGATGATCTGGCGGCGGCGCGGTGGGGCACGCAATAAGCGCTTCGCCTGCTTCAGTCTGTCCTCAGCACGACCGTAAATTCTCTCCTCCCTATACCCCTCCTTCCGTATGGTTCGAGTAGCGATCGAGCTTGTCGAGAGCGCGTATCGAGAACGGGGTTCCGCAGGGGCGACCTCGCCACGTTCCGCCTGCAGACAGAAGTTCTCGACGGACGCTTCTCGACAGGCTCGAAGCTGCTCGAACCCAACGGAGTGGGAGGGACGCCCCAAACGAAAAACCGGGCGGGATCGCTCCCGCCCGGCTTCAACCTTCAGCCTGAACCCGGATCAGCCGAGCTTCGGGGCCAGCACGCCGTTCACGACGTGAACGATGCCGTTCGACTGTTCGACGTCGTATTGCGTGACATAGCTCTTGCCGCCGCCGACATCGGTCAGCACCAGCGCGCCGTTTTCCAGCGTCGCCTTCAGCGGCTGTCCTTCGACCGTGGTCAGCGTGGCGGTGCCGCCGCCGGCTTCGATCTGCGACTTCAGTGCCGCCGCGTCGAGCTTGCCGGCCACGACGTGATAGGTCAGCAGCTTGGTCAGCGACGCCTTCTGCTCGGGCTTCAGCAGCTGGTCGAGCGTACCGGGGGCAAGGCGGCCGAACGCTTCGTCGGTCGGCGCGAACACGGTGAACGGACCCGGACCCGACAGCGTCGCGGTCAGGTCGGCGGCCTGCACCGCCTTAACCAGCGTGGTCAGGTTGCTTGCCTTCGATGCGTTGGCGACGATCGTCGCCGTTGGCAGCATCGGTGCGCCGCCGACCATCACCGGCGCCTTGGCCGTGGCATTGGCATCGGCCTGCACGCCGACATTCACGCCGGCGACCGGCGTCTGTACCTTTACGGCGGTGCCGGTCTTCACCCCGGTATGCGCGGTCGGGGCAGTCTGGGCATGGGCGGCGGCGGTCAGCGACAGGGTGAGCGCGGCGGCGGAAATCGTTGCGCGAATCATCGGTATTCTCCCGGTGGTTGCGTTCAAAACACGTCCGATGCCGGAACGGCATCGACCGGGGAAATACGGTTTCCCGGGGCAAAGGGTTCCCGAATGGGCCGGACGGTCAGGTCCGATGCGCGGCAAGTACCTCTGCCAACAGCCGAAAATCCCGTTCCCGCGGGGATGCCCGCCGCCACACCAAAGCGATGCGCCGCGACGCATTCTGTGCCTCGATCGGCCGGGCGCTGACGCCGGTATTGTCGAGGATGCCGGCATCGATGGCCATCTGCGGCAGCATGGTGGTGCCAAGGCCGTTGTCGACCATCTGGACGATGGTGTGCAGCGACGTGCCCATCATCATCGCCTGTCCACGCGCCTCCGGCTGCTCGCAGGCGCGCAGCGCATGATCCTTCAGGCAATGCCCGTCTTCGAGCAGCAGCAGCCGTTCGGCATCGATGTCGTCGGCGACCATCGGCGTCGTGTCGCTGCCGGCGTCGTTGCCCGGCATCGCCAGGAACAGCCGGTCGTCGAACAGCGGCGCCGTTTCCACCTCGCCGCACGCATAGGGCAGCGCCAGCAGCACGCAATCGGTGCGGCCATGGTGCAGTCCTTCGCACGCCGCCGCGCTGGGTTCTTCGCGCAGGTACAGTTTCAGTTCGGGATAGTCGCGGCGCAGGCGCGGCAGAAGCTGCGGCAACAGGAACGGGGCGATGGTCGGGATGACGCTCATCCGCATTTCTCCCGACAGCGGCCGCCCGGCGGCGCGCGCCATGTCGGTCAGTTCCTCCGCCTCGCGCAGCACCGTCCGCGCCTTCGCGACGATGCTCTCGCCCAGGGGGGTGAAGCGTACCACACGGCGGGTCCGTTCGACCAGCACGACGCCGATCAGCGTCTCCAGCTCGCGAATGCCCGCCGACAGCGTCGACTGAGTCACGAACGATGCTTCCGCCGCGCGGCCGAAATGTCCGGCGTCACGCAGCGCGACCAGATATTGAAGCTGTTTCAGCGTGGGCAGATACACCGACATCCCACCTACTTATTCACTCGATCGATCAATCCCAAGGGCAATTTCGATTGGATCGGTCCAACGCGTACCCTATATCGCAACGCAGCAATTCACGGTGCGCACCGCACCATAAGAAAGGGCATTCCATGCTGACCGTTGGCGACAAGCTCCCCGAATTCACTGTTCCCGTGCAGCAGGGCACCAACGCGCTTCCCGCCGGCGAGACGCTGAGCCACGACGCGTTCCCGGGCAAGTGGAAGGTGCTGTTCTACTGGCCGAAGGACTTCACCTTCGTCTGCCCGACCGAAATCGTCGGCTATAGCGAGCTGAAGGACGACTTCGCCGATCGCGACGCCGTGCTGATCGGCGCGTCGACCGACACCGCGCACGTTCACCTGGCATGGCGCAAGTCGGACCCGGATCTGGCCGCCGCCGACTTCCCGTGGATCGCCGACAATGGCGCGGTGCTGGCCGATGCGCTGGGCATCCTCGACAAGAACGAGCATGTCGCGTTCCGCGCGACGTTCGTCATCGATCCCGACAACGTCATCCAGGCGGTGCAGGTCAACGGCCTCAACGTCGGTCGCAACCCGGCGGAGACGCTGCGCGTCCTCGACGCGCTGCAGACCGACGAGCTGTGCCCGTGCAACTGGAACAAGGGCGACGACGTCCTGCAGGTCGCGGCCTGATTTCTCGGGCGGGGCATTCGTCCCGCCCACCATTTTCCGGCACCCCAGCGCGGACCAGGGCCTTGCGCCCGGTCGGCTGGGGTGTCGTGTATCTGACGGAGATTGCCCCCATGTCGCTCAAGGAATTTGCGGGCCAGCTGCCCGATTTCGCCAAGGACATCCGCCTGAACGTCGGTTCGCTGCTGAACGAAACCGTGCTGGACCCGCAGAAGAAGTTCGGCACGATGCTGGCCTGCGCGCACGCCACCGGGCACAAGCCGCTGGTGGATGCCGCCGAAGCCGAAGTCGCCGACAAGCTGTCACCCGAAGCCGCCAATGCGGCGCGCGCAGCGGCAGCGGTGATGGCGATGAACAACGTCTATTACCGCTTCGTCCACCTCGCCAAGAACAAGGAATATGGCAACATCCCGGCCAAGCTCAGGATGAACGTCATTGCCGCGCCGGGGATCGAAAAGGTCGATTTCGAACTGTTCAGCCTGGCGGTGTCGGCGATGAACGGCTGCGGCATGTGCATCGATGCGCATGAGGACGTGCTGAAGAAGCACGGCGTGAAGGCCGAGGTCATTCAGGGCGCGGTACGCATCGGCGCGGTGCTGGCGGCGGTGGCGACGGTCCACGCAGCAGTCGCCTAAGCGGGCTCCAAACAAGCGTCACCCCAGCGAAGGCTGGGGTCTCCCCGGGCAAGTGCGATGCAGGAGCCGCGAGAGACCCCAGCCTGCGCTGGGGTGACGTTGTGTCGCGGGGGGCTTACGCCAGCGCCCGGTACACGCTGTAAAGACTGGTGATCGTCAGCACGATGCCGACCAGGATCAGCAGCGTGCGCGCCGGGATGTGCTTGGCGAACATCGCCCCGAACGGCGCGGCGACGATCCCGCCGACCAGCAGCCCGGCAACGGCGGTGGTGAATGCCTCCAGCCCCAGATGAACCAGGAACGTCGCGGAAATGCTGACGGTCAGGAAGAACTCGACCGTGTTGACCGTTCCGATCGTCGTGCGGGGCGTAGCGCCCTGTACCAGCAGGTTCGAGGTCACCACCGGCCCCCAGCCGCCGCCGCCCGCAGCGTCGAGGAACCCGCCGACCAGCCCCAGCGGGGCGATCACCTTCGGCTCCTTCGGCTCGGGCGGTTTGCGCAGGCCCCGCCACAGCAGGTACAGCCCGATCCCGGCCAGATAGGTCATCACGAACGGCCGGGTGACCGACGCATCGAGCGACGACAGCAGATACGCGCCGGTCACCCCGCCGACGATGCCGGGCAGTACCAGCCGCCAGAACAATTTCCAGTTCACATTCTTGTGCAATGCGTGGCTGATCCCCGACACGCCGGTCGTGAAGCATTCGACGACATGCACGCTCGCCGATGCGGTGGCGGGCGGCACGCCCAGCACGCTCACCAGCAGCGTCGACGAAATCACCCCGAACGCCATGCCCAGCGCACCATCGACGATCTGGGCGGCAAATCCGGCGGCAACAAACTCGGCCAGACGCGCCCAGTCGATATTCTCGAACATCCCATTCCCTTCGATAT
>CAJYRU010000383.1 GCA_913777295.1 uncultured Sphingomonas sp.
AGGAAGCCGGATACAGCGTGAAGGTCGGCAAGTTCCCCTTCATCGGCAACGGCAAAGCGATCGCGCTGGGCGAGGCCGAAGGCTTCGTGAAGACGGTGTTCGACGCCAAGACCGGCGAGCTGCTGGGTGCACACATGGTCGGCGCGGAAGTGACCGAGATGATCCAGGGCTATGTCGTCGCCCGCCAGCTGGAGACGACCGAAACCGAACTCACCCAGACGGTGTTCGCGCACCCGACGATTTCGGAATCGATGCATGAGTCGGTGCTGGCCGCCTATGGTCGCGCGATCCATATCTGAGCCGTAACCGAACCGTCATAAACTTCGCTTGACCCGCGCCGTGCCCGACCGGCATGGCGCGGGTCCATGCAACAGCTCTTTCCGGCGATCGTCGCCACGTCGTTCCTGGTCGCACCGCCCGCCGCCGCGCAGACGGTGCAGGAACTGCAACGCCAGATCGACGAGCTGAAGGCGGTCATCGCCGAAATGAAGGCGGCCCAGGCGGCGGCCCGCGGACCCGCCCCGGCAGCGCCAGCCGCGCCGCCTCCGCAGCTTGCCACGGCACCCGCACCGACCGCTGCTCCGACCCAGCTCGCCTCCGCCGCGCCGCTGGCCAGGCGCGAGAAATGGTATGATCGCATCCGGCTGCGCGGCTACACCCAGCTGCGGCTGAACGAGATCGTGTCCGGCGATCGTACCGCGCCCGACGGGGTCGCGCGGTTGCGGTCGGTGCATGACAGCGGCATCGGCGACAATACCGGCTTTACCTTTCGCCGGATACGGCTGGTGCTGCAGGGCGATCTGGGCGACCGGGTGTCCTTCTACCTCCAGCCCGACTTCGCGACAGCGGTCAGCAACCAGTCGGTCGGCGAGCGGCGCGAGGGGTTCCTGCAACTGCGCGACGCCTATTTCGATGCGTTCCTCGACAAGGACAAGCGGTTCCGCCTGCGCTTCGGCCAGTCGAAGGTGCCGTTCGGATGGGAGAATATGCAGTCGTCGTCGAACCGGCTGACGCTCGACCGCAGCGATGCGATCAACAGCGGGGTGCCGAGCGAACGCGACATCGGCGTCGTCGCCTATTACACGCCGACTCACGTCGAGGACATCTGGGACCGGTTGACCGAGGACGGGCAGAAGCTGTTCGGCAATTACGGCGCGTTCGGGGTCGGCGTCTATAACGGGCAGGGGGTGAACCGCGAGGAGGCGAACGACGCGGTGATGGCGGTCGCGCTGGCGACCTGGCCGTTCGAGATCGGCGGCGGGCGCGTGCTGGAGGTCGGCGGGAGCGCCTATACCAACCGGGTGCAGCCCGAGGTGCGCACCGGCGGGGTCAGCGACGTGGCCTTTGCCGACGAACGGGTCGCCCTGCACGCGATCCTGTATCCCGCGCCGATCGGGTTTCAGGCGGAATGGAATTGGGGGCGGGGACCGGAATATGACCGGATGCTGCGCGCAATCACGACCAAGCCGTTGCACGGCGGCTATGTGCAGGCGATGGCGCGGGTGAAGGCATCGCCGGTGGGACCGTTCATGCCCTATGCCCGGTGGCAGACCTATCGCGGCGGGTGGAAGGCGGCCGTCAATTCGCCCCGGCTGGAAACCGACGAGATCGAGCTGGGGATCGAGTTCCAGCCGGTGCCGGCGTTGGAGCTGACGCTGGCCTATGCCCGGATGGAGCGCGCCGAGGCGGACGAGCGCCGTCTGGGCCGGGCCGAGGGCGATGTGATCCGGACCCAGTTGCAGTTGAATTATTAGGGTTTTTTGCGCGAGCGGATTCCAAAGTTCACTAAGTTCACACTCGTGCGGGTTTTGCGTGCTGCGCGCATCACCGGGGAGTGGGAAAGTCAAGGAGTGTGGGCGACAAAGACCCGTGCGCAGAATGGCAGTGGCGGGTGTTGTAGGAAAGTGATGTCGTGCGCCGGTCCGATCCCGGGCGGGACAGCTAGGACTGCCGGTAGAACCGAAACTTACCCGCTACCCTGATCCATATCACGTCGCCGTCGTCGGTAAAGCCCGCTTGACCGCCTGAAACACCCATCGGGAACATCTGCACCGTGGCGCCATTTCTGAGATCGATCAACGCTGCCTGCACGACGAGGCTGCGCCTATTCGGCCATGACATCAGGGCGTAACGCCCGTTCGGGCTGATTTCGAGAATGTCGGCTTTCCAGAAATTCGTTACACTTTGGGTGATCGACCAAGCGGATTGACCGGTCGAAAGGGATATCAACTCGACCACGACACCGGCTCTCGGTTTCGGCGGTTCGGGCCTCGGGGCATCGGCATCCATTGGCTCGTCGAATATCTGGACTCCGTCCGGCTGGAGTTCGATCAAGCGTAGAAGTTGCTTGCCGGACGGCAGAAGGGAAACCCGCTCATCCGTGCGGTTTGGAACGGGCAGTTCCACTGCGGGCAGACCTTGTGTCCAGCGGACCCGCGTTGCGCCGGCTCTTGTAAGAACCGTGACAACCGCGTGAACCCGGCCCGATGCGATCACTGCCGTCACCGCCGCGAGCGAAAATCGCGGATCGCTTCCCGTCGGTCGCCCCTTGAGCGAGTGGAGGGACGCCAATGACAGTCGATCAAGGATCCTGCCCGTCGCCGTGTCGACCATTGCCAATTCAGGCGTGGAATCCGGATGGGTCGGTTGATAGGCGCCGCCGTGCGTCCCGAATTGAACGATTGCGATTGACGTGTCGGGTATCCACTGCATGGCGTCGAGCGGACCGGATGGAGAGAACAAATCGGGGACCGGAAGGCGCGATCCGTCAAGCGACAGGCGTATGACCTTTCCACCCGAGGTGGGAAATCCGCCTGCGGCCTTTTCACGGGTCGTAGCCCAGAGCGACGTCGAATCCGGCGCCCACGCAATGGGCGCGGTGAGGGTCGTTACCCGGAAATTGAGGCTTTGGGTCGACGCAGGGATAAAGCGATTTTGGCCGGAGCGAAGATCAACAATGGTGACACCAGCATGATCTGCCCATGCTGCATGGGTGCCATCCGGCGATACGGAGGGCGGGGCGCTGTCATACACTTTCCCCGGATTGAAACAGTGGACGGATACCAGCCTGTAGGGTCCCGCATCCGGCCGTTCGTCCTCGGCAGCCGGTGGGCGATAAGGTGAGCAGTTCGTCGTGGGTACGACCGGTCGCCCGGCGTTAACGCCGGACGTGGCAACGATCAAAAGGGGAAGCAGGCAGCCGTTCGTGCGCATGATGACCCCTGTCCGGTCGGATGCGCGGCCATTTGACTTCGGTCCGGCTTACGATCGGGTAAACCCGATCGTCGCAATCCGTCTACTTCGTGGGAAGTCCCATTACCCCGCCGCCTTCGCCAGCCCGCGCGAAATCTGGAGCGCGGCGTTCAGCCGGGCCTGCGGGTCGCTGAAGCTGCGGCTGATGACCAGTTTCATGTCGGGGCGCAGCTTTGCGGTGCCGTTGAGCTTGTCGACATAGGCGAGCAGCCCCTCGACGCTCGGGAACTTGTCCTCGTGGAAGCTGACGATCGCGCCCTTCGCGCCGACGTCGATCTTGGCGATGCACGCCTTTTTCGCGTTCAGCTTGGCCTCGATCAGTTGCAG
>CAJYRU010000384.1 GCA_913777295.1 uncultured Sphingomonas sp.
GGGCGAGCTGCGTGCCGCTCCAGCCATAATGCCAGTAGCGATGCCACCAGCCGGAGAAATTGCCCGCGCCGTTGCAGATGATGGTGTCGTGGCCCGACAGCCGTTCGCGCATCGCCGCGACGCAGGGACCGAGGTCGAGCGTAACGTCGCGGGGTGCAGGCGTAGACCATGCCTGCCACTCGCCATGCGCTTCGGCCATGGCGGTGCGCGGCTCGGCAGGTGGCTCGGCGCGGGCGAGCATGGCGGCAAAGGCGAACGGGGTCACGGCGACGGCATGGTCGGCGCGGTACACCCGGTCGAGTTCGGCCAGGTCGGGATGGACGTGGATCAGTACCTGTCCCGGATGATCGGGGGTAATCAGGGTATAGCCGTCGGTCGTCGCCTCCCCTAGCCGTGCGCCGATCACCAGCAGCAGATCGGCGGCCTTGATCCGCTGGACCAGTTTCGGGGAGGGGCCATAGCCGAGATTGCCGGCCCAGGCCGGGTGATCGTTGGCGATCGCGTCCTGCCGGCGGAATGCGCCTGCGACGGGAATGCCCCAGCGTTTGGCAAAGGCGGCGAATGCCGCGCCGGTCGCCTTGTCCCAGCCGGCGCCGCCGACGATGGCGACCGGGCGCTCGGCAGCCCGCAAGCGGTCGAGGAGGTCGGTGAAATCGGCGGGATCCAGCGTGGTGTCCAGCGGGGCCAGCGGCGGGCGGTCGGCGACGATCGCTTCTTGGCACAGCATGTCTTCGGGAAGCGCGATCACCACCGGCCCCGGCCGCCCCGACATGGCCGTGCGCCATGCGCGCGCGACATATTCGGGGATGCGCGCCGGATCGTCGATGCGCAGTACCAGCTTGGCCAGCGGCGCGAACATTGCGAGGAAATCGACTTCCTGAAATCCTTCGCGATCCCGCATCCCCCGGTCGACATCGCCGATGAACAACAGCATCGGCACCGAATCCTGCCGCGCGACATGCACCCCGATCGACGCGTTGGTGGCACCGGGGCCGCGCGTGACGAAGGCTACGCCCGGCCGCCCGGTCAGCACGCCGTCGGCACAGGCCATGAAGCCCACCCCGCCCTCCTGCCGGCAGGTCACCAGATCGATCGCGGGCGTGTCGTGCAGCGCGTCGAGGACGGCCAGGAAACTTTCGCCCGGCACATGGAAGATGCGGTCGCATCCGTGGCGGGCTAGGGCATCGACCAGGATCCGGCCACCAGTGCGCGACTCTGTCATCGAGGCAGGCTATCGCGTGGTCGGGCGCTGCGCCAGTGGGGTCGCAAAGTTGAAAGTCCGTTCAGGTTCTTGACCCGCCCGCGCCCCCATGCGTAATCCAGCCGCCAAGAAAGTTGGGAGAGTGGCGATGAAGAAGCTGTACCCGGATGCACAGGCTGCGCTCGACGGGTTGCTGCACGACGGCATGACGCTGTGCGCGGGCGGGTTCGGCCTGTGCGGCATTCCCGAACGGCTGATTGATGCGATCCAGGCCTCAGGCGTCAAGGACCTGACCATCGCCAGCAACAATGCCGGGATCGACGGACAGGGCCTGGGCAAGCTGTTGCGCAGCCGGCAGGTGAAGAAGATGATTTCCAGCTATGTCGGTGAGAACAAGGAGTTCGAGCGGCAATATCTGAGCGGTGAGCTGGAGGTGGAATTCTGCCCGCAAGGGACGCTCGCCGAACGCTGCCGCGCTGGCGGGGCGGGGATTCCGGGCTTCTATACCAGGACCGGGGTCGGCACGCTGATCGCGGAAGGGAAAGAGGTGAAGCAGTTCGATGGGGAGGATTATATCCTCGAACGCGGCATCCGCGCCGATGTGTCGATCATCAAAGGGTGGAAGGCCGACGAGGCCGGCAACCTGATCTTCCGCAAGACCGCGCGGAACTTCAACCAGCCGATGGCGACTGCCGCGAACATCTGTGTCGCCGAGGTCGAGGAAGTCGTGCCGGTGGGCACGCTCGACCCGGATGCGATCCACCTGCCCGGGATTTACGTGAAGCGGATGATCGTCGGCGCGCCGTACGACAAGCAGATCGAGTTCCGTACCGTGCGGGAGCGGGTGTGATGGGGGTGCAGTCGTCCCGTATTCCCGTGCAGGCGGGAATCCAGGGTTGTGATACGCCGACGTCTGCGCCCGTCGCTCTGGATCCCCGCCTGCGCGGGGATACGGTCCAGGGGTTGGCGCGCGCGCTGACGCTTGCCACTGCCGCGTTCGCCCTGTCGGGCTGTGTCGTCGCGGTCGGGAACCAGTCGGCTGCGCCGGTCGCGCCGGCCACCGTGTCGGGCGTGCCCACAGGGATGCAGTATCTCTATGGATCGGGCGAGGCGGCGGCGGCGAGCCGGCAGGCCTATGCCGGCCTTGTCCGTTATGCGCAGCAATATCAGCGCGACCGTACGACATTGCGCCGGATGCCGTTGCAGGCGGTGCTGGCGCCCGATGCGACGCTGGCGCAGCCGAAGCAGCTGGCCTGTACGGGCAAGTCCGCCGTCGTGTTCGACGTCGACGAAACCGTGCTGCTCAACACCGGCTATGAATATTCCGACGCGCGCGGCGGCCTGCCCTATGACGCGGCGCGCTGGGAACGGTGGGAGCGGTCGGACGGGCGGGCGACGCGTGCGGTGCCGGGTGCGGTCGAGGGGCTGGCGGCGCTGCGCGCGGCGGGTGTGACCGTGGTGTTCAACACCAACCGCAATGCCGCCACCGCGCAATATACCGAAAACGTGCTGAACCGCGCCGGCCTCGGCCCGGCCAGGCATGGCGAGACGTTGTTCCTGAAGGGCGATGCGCCGGGCGGGTCGGGCAAGGATGCCCGGCGGGCGCTGATCGCCGCGAAATATTGCGTCGTGGCGCTGGTCGGCGATCAACTGGGCGATTTCAGCGACCTGTTCAATGCGGGACTGAAGCCCGCCGAGCGGCGCGCGGCGGCTGATTCGCCGGCGATCGCGCCGCTGTGGGGCAATGGCTGGTTCGTATTGCCCAACCCCGTCTACGGCACCGCATTGGCCGGTGATTTCGACGATGTGTTCCCCAATGATCTGCGCTGGACCGATCCCGGCGCGCGCAAGGAGTAACCCCGATGGCCTGGACCCGCGATGAAATGGCGGCACGTGCCGCGCGCGAGCTGAAGGACGGTTTCTACGTCAATCTGGGGATCGGTATCCCGACACTGGTGGCGAATCATATTCCCGACGGCGTCGAGGTGACGCTGCAGTCGGAGAACGGGATGCTGGGCATCGGCCCGTTCCCCTATGCCGGGGAGGAAGACGCCGACCTCATCAATGCCGGCAAGCAGACGATCAGCGAGCTGCCGCAATCGGTCTATTTCAGCAGCGCCGACAGCTTCGCCATGATCCGCGGCGGGCATATCGACCTGACCGTGCTGGGCGCGATGGAGGTGTCGCAGAACGGCGACATCGCCAACTGGATGATTCCGGGCAAGATGGTGAAGGGCATGGGCGGGGCCATGGACCTGGTCGCCGGGGTCAAGAAGATCATCGTCGTGATGGAGCATACGTCCAAGAACGGCGATCCGAAGTTCATTCCCGAATGCACCCTGCCGCTGACCGGGCTGGGGGTGGTCGATATGATCATCACCGACCTGGCGGTGTTTGCGCGCGACGATCATGCCAGCCCGTTCCGGCTGGTCGAAATGGCGCCTGGCGTTACGGCGGAGGAAGTGCGGTCGAAGACGACGGCTGCGTACGAGGGGTAGGGTCGAAGGAAGATTCGTTCACGCGAAGGTGCGGAGGCGCACAGAGAAGAAGGAAATTTTCGCGCAAAGGCGCAGAGGGCCGCTTGCGCGGCGGACTTTGCCGCGAACGCAACTCTTCTGAGCCCTCCGCGTCACCGCGCCTTCGCGTGAATCAAACTACCGCGCAGCCGTCTCCGGCATCTTCCACCACAGCAGCCCAAAACCGACCGCCGCAATCGCAGCCAGCAGCAGGAACGCCGCGTCATAGCCGCCGCGTACGATCATCACGCCGGCCAGCGTCGTGCTGAGCGCGCCGCCCAGACCCTGCACCGTCGCCACCGCGCCCTGTGCCGCATTGAAGCGGCCAGTGCCGCGCATGATCGCGGCGACCACCACCGGCAGCAGCGCGCCGAAGATGCCCGCGCCGATCCCGTCGAGCAGCTGCACGCCCAGCAACCATGCCGGCGCATCGGCAACGGTGTAGAGGATGCCGCGCGCGACCAGCACCGCCATGCCCACCAGCAGGATCGGGCGATGGCCCCAGCGGTCGGCATGGCGCCCGACGACGATCGCGACCGGCACCATGACGAGCTGCGCGCCGACGATGCAGGCGGCGACCAGCGACGTCGCCTGCCCCGCACCGACTTCCCGCCCGAGCAGCTGCCCGACGGCGGGCAGCATCGCGGCGTTGGCGAGGTGGAACAGGAACGCCGCCCCGGCAAAGATCGCCAGCGCCGGATTGCCGGTCAGGGTCCTGACCAGCGACGGGGCGGGATCGCAGGATTCGTCGCGCGCGTCGGGTTTCCCCTCACAGCCGCGCGCGACGTCATGGTCGATCGCGTCGCCATCGACCCACAGGATCGCGGCGATGCTGCACGCCGCGAGGATGCCCATCAGGTAGAAGACGACGACCGGCCCGAACTTCCATGCGAGCAGCCCGGCAAGGGCTGCGGCGACGGCGTTCCCCGCATGGTTGAACGCTTCGTTGCGACCGACGCGGCGGGTGAACGCCTTCGGCCCGACGATCCCGAGCGAGATCGCGGCGATTCCCGGCGCGAACACCGCGCCCGCGACCGCGGCGACCGACTGGGTAGCGGAAACCATGAAGAAGCCCGACACGATCGGCAGCGAAATCGATGCGATCGTCACCAGCAGTGCGGCGACCACCAGCAGCGCGCGCTTTGCCCTGATCCGGTCGACCAGCGCACCGGCAGGGGTCGTGGCCAGCAGCCCGGCGATACCGGCGATGGTCATCACCATGCCTGCCGTCGCTTCGTCCCAGCCATGGGTCGGGCCGCGTACCGAGACGAGGTAGATGGCGAGATACGGCCCCAGCCCGTCGCGGACATCGGCGAGGAAGGCGTTCATCGCATCCAGTGCGCGGGCGTTGCGGCCATGGGCGGGGTCGGGATGGTGCGGCATGGGCGTCGGGTCCCGTCACGGGGCAGGGGGATCGCGGAGGAACGTGGCGCGGCGGCGAAGGGTCCGCGCTTCGGATACGGAATATGCTCGTATCGGTAATAAAATGTCGTGCGGACTTTTGCTGGCGACTGTTTTCGGTTAACGCGCAGCCATGAACAGCCGTCCGCAAACCCTGTACGAAAAAATCTGGAACGACCATGTGGTCGAGCGCCGCGATGACGGCACCTGCCTGATCTATATCGACCGGCACCTCGTCCACGAAGTCACCAGCCCGCAGGCCTTTGCCGGGCTGCGCGCCAATGGCCGTTCCGTCCGCCGGCCCGAGCTGACGCTGGCAGTGCCTGACCACAACCTGCCGACGACGCGGCGTGTCGATGCGTCGGGCCACCGCCTGCCGATCGCCGATCCGGCGAGTGCGCAGCAGCTGGCCGCGCTGGAGAAGAACGCGCCCGATTTCGGCATCCGCTATATCGACGCGACGGCGGCCGAACAGGGGATCGTCCATGTCGTCGGACCGGAACAGGGCTTTACCCTGCCGGGCACGACGCTGGTGTGCGGCGACAGCCATACCAGCGCGCACGGGGCGCTGGGCGCGCTGGCATTCGGTATCGGTACCAGCGAGGTCGAGCATGTGCTGGCGACCCAGACGTTGCTGCTGCAACAATCGAAGACGATGGAAATCCGCGTCGACGGCACGCTTGGCTATGGCGTGTCGGCCAAGGACGTCGTGCTGGCAATCATCGGCAAGACGGGTGCTGCGGGCGGGACCGGCTATGTCGTCGAATACACCGGTGAGGTCATTCGCGGCCTGTCGGTCGAGGGGCGACTGACCATCAGCAACATGTCGATCGAGGGCGGCGCGCGTTCCGGCCTGATCGCGCCGGACGAGACGA